>NZ_CEEDMJ010000018.1:0-121102 GCF_979255925.1 Kineococcus sp. AC630 | reverse complement strand
GTGCGGGTCACGGCATCGGCCGGGCCTGCGCGCTGCGGCTGGCGGGGTCGGGGCCGCAGACGATGCGGTTCTCGGCGTTGTAGACGGTCGTCCACGTCTCGCGCCGGGGCGCGCCGCCGCCGACGGGGGTCATGACCCGGGTGACGTCGACGGTGAACCCGGTGTTGGTGGCCGAGTTCGGCGAGCACCCCTTCGAGGTGTCGTAGATCGTGCGGGCGGGTTTCACGTTGCGGCGCGCGGACTTCTCGGCCGTGACGGCCATGAACTTCGTGCCGTACATCGACACCACGACCTGGTTCCCGACGATCCCGGCCTGGAGGTAGACCCCGTGGCCGGAGTCGTTGCGGAACCGGTTGTCGATGCTGCGCCAGTCGATCGTCGCCTCGCGCCCCTCGGGGTAGCGCGAGATGTAGAACGAGTGCGGTTTGTGCTCGATCTCGTCGAGGCCGGCGAAGAACACGGCGTTGAACAACGTGGTCGACAACTGCGAGACCCCGCCGCCGTAGTCGTCGACGAGGCGCCCGCCGGAGATCACGGGTGCGCGGTGGAAACCCCGTTCCGGGGTGCGCTCGCCGACGGTGTCGTTGAGCGAGAACTCCTGTCCCGGCTGCAGGATCGTGCCGTCGACGTGGCGGGCGGCGATCCGGATGTTGTCGGTGCGGTCGGCGTTCGCGGTGAGGTTCGTGGCGAAGGTCGAGATCTGCTCGGTGACGCCGAGCGCCTGCAGCGCCTCGGTCGTGACGGCGGGCGGGCTCTCGGCGAGTTCCACCTCGGCGCGACGGGTGGGGGTGGCACCGGTGAGGGCCCCGGTGACCGCCGCCGCGAGGTCCGCCTCGGTGGCGGCCCGGCCGGCGACGGCGGGGACGACCCGCGGTGCCGACCCGACGATCTCGATGCGGGCGTCCTGGGGCGCGGTCTCGAACCCGGGGTCGGCGACGAGCAGCGCGGCCTGCAACCCGGCGCCGTCGGCGACGAGCGTCGCCTTCCCGTCGACGGGACGCACCGCGAGCGCGGGGGCGAACCCCGCGGGCGCGACGGTCGCCTCCCGGCCACCCCCGGCGACGACGAGGTCCCCGGCGATCGCGGGGCGGGCGACGTCGTCGGCGGCGGCGTCCAGCGCGTCGGCGTCGAGGGCCGGACGGGCCGCGGTCGCCTCGAGCTCCACGGGGGTCGCGTCGAGCCAGGCCCCGGCGACGCGGCCGGCGGCCGCCGTGACGTCGAGCGCGCGACCTTCCTGCGGGGCGACGACGGCGGGTTCGACGGTGCCGTCGGGACGGACGTCGAAGGTGATCGCGCCTTCGACGGGGGCGACGGCGACGGAGTCGGCGAGGGGCTGCAGCGCGGCCTTCAGCGCGTCGGTGTCGACGTCGACGTCGGGGTCGACCTCCGCGTCGGCGCCACTGACGCCGACGACGTGCTTCCACAGCGTGCCCGGGTTCCAGCCCGCGGCCGTGACCGACGTCGCGGTCCCGGCGGCGTCGATCGAGAGCCCCGACCGCGCCGGGTCGATCTCGCCGGTGGTGGACGCGCCGGCGCCGCTGACCTGCAGCGGCACGGACCGGACCTGCTGCGCCTTCGCGCTCACGGCCCGCTCGACCTCGCCGCGGTCCATCCCCCCGACGTCGACGCCGAGGACGGTCGTGCCGCGGGGGGCCTGACCGCCGACGGCGAGCGCCGTGGCGCCGTAGCCGCCCGCGAGGACGACGACCCCGGCGATCACCCAGGTCCGTGGTCGTCGCGCCCAGTGCCGGTGGGCGCTGGTGGTCCCCCCGCGCCCCGTCTCCTGCTGCGCCGGCTGGTCGGTGTTCGGCAACCTCGTCCCCCGCTCGAGTCCCCCGTGCACGGATCACGCTGCGCGTCCGCGCGCCCACCCTAAGAGTTCCCACAGACTGCGCCCGCCGCTCCCTGTGTGATGCGAAACGCATCGGATGCAAAATGCATCGAAAGAGGCGTACGCTCGGGACGTGACCGCCACCACCGAACCGACGCGCACCACCAAGCGCCGCGCCGAGACCCGCTCACGGCTCCTGGCCGCGGCCCTCGAGGTGCTCGGCGAGCAGGGCCTCGCCCGCTCCAGCGTCGAGAGCGTCTGCGAACGCGCCGGGTTCACCCGTGGCGCCTTCTACTCCAACTTCGCGACGATGGACGACGTCGTCGCCGCCCTCTACGAGGCGCAGGCCGAGCAGGTCATCGACCACGTCGAGGCCCGCCTCGTCGACGCCCCCCTCGGCGGGACCTTCGAGGAGATCGTCGCCCACGTCCTGCACGTCCTGCCCGTCGACCGGCAGTGGCACGCGGTCCGCACCGAGTTCACCGCCCAGGCCTTGCGCAACCCCGAGGCCGCGCGCGTCGTCACCGCCCACCGGAGCGCGCTGCGCCAGCGCCTGGCCCCCCTCCTCGAGGCCGCGCTCACCCGCGCCGGGCGACGCCTGACCGTCCCGGCCGAGGAACTCGTGCGCGCCGTCGTCACCACCCAGGAAGGACTGGTCACGCCCGCCCTGCTCGGGGACGTGCCCCGCCAACCGGGTCTCGAGACCCGCGTCATCGCCGGCGTCCTCACCGCCCTCACGGAGGTGACCCGGTGAACGCGGTCGAGGCGAGCGGTCTGGAACTGCGGGCCGGCGGGCGGAGCGTGTTCTCCGGGATCGACCTCGAGGCCCCCGTCGGGTCGATGGTCGTCGTGCGCGGCCGCGCCGGCGCCGGCAAGACGTCGTTGTTGCTCACCCTCGCGGGTCGCATGCGCGCCACCTCCGGCGGCCTGCGGGTGCTGGGCGAGGAACTCCCGGGCCGGGCCGGCGCCGTCCGCCGCCGGGTCGCCCTGGCCGAGGTGCGCGGGGTCAACGACCTCGACGACGCCCTCACCGTGGAACAGCACGTCGCCGAACGCCTCGTGCTGCACCAGCCCTGGTACCGGCCATGGGTCTCCAAGGAGCAGGTCGCCGAGCAGATCGCCCGGGTCGAGCGGGCGGTCGCGGTGACCGCCGAGACCGGGGCCGACGTCCCCGCGTTGCGCCCGCGGGAGTTCGTCAGCGACATCGACCCGCTGGAACGGATGGCCCTCGGCGTCGTGCTGGCCCTCATCGGCCGCCCCGACGTCATCGTCGTCGACGACGTGGACTCGTTGCGGCGCAGCGAGGACCGACGTCGGGCCTGGGAGTCGCTGTCCGCCCTGCGGCACACCTCCGCGATCCCCCTGACCGTGCTCGCCAGTTGTTCCGACACCTCCGACATCCGCTGGCACGCCGGCGACGACCGCATCCTGATCGACCTGCAGGACTCCCCCGCCACCGAAGGTGCCTCGTGAATCTCCCCCGGTTCTCCCTCCCCGGCCTGGAACTCGCGAGGTTCCGACGTGCCACCATCACCCGCCTCGCCCTGCTGGCCGTGGTCCTCGTCCCGCTCGTCTACGGCGGTCTCTACCTCGCGTCGAACTCCGACCCGTTGTCGCGGCTGACGAACCTGCACGCGGCCGTCGTGAACTCCGACTCCCCCACGACGATCACCGGCCTGGACGGGAAGGAGCAGACGATCCAGGCGGGTTCCGACCTCGTCGACGAACTCACCGGCCCGGACGCGGCCGCGGGCTTCAGCTGGCAGGAGACGTCCGAGGCGGACGCCGCGAAAGGTCTCGCCGACGGTGACTACGCCGCCGTCCTGCGCATCCCCTCGGGGTTCTCGAAGGCGCTGGCCTCGACCGGCGGCGACGCCCCCGAACGCGCCCGGCTGAGCGTCACGACCGACGACGCCGAGAACTACATCCTCGGTCAGGTCACGAACACCATCGCCACGACGATCCGCACGAACGTCGCCGCCGGGACGACGACGAACTACCTCCAGAACGTCTACGTCGCCTTCGCCGACATCCACGACTCCCTCGGCCGGGCCGCCGACGGCGCCGGCCGCCTCGCCGACGGCGCGCAGCAGGCCGACGACGGCGCGAACACCCTCGTCGTGGGCCTCGGCGACCTCGGCACCGGCGCGACGCGGCTCGTCGACGGGACGGGGAAGCTGCGGGGCGGGGCCATCGCCCTCGCCGGCGGCACCGCCCAGGTCGCCACGGGTGCGACCTCCGCCGCCGACGGGGCCGCCTCCCTGGCCACCGGACTCGACCGGCTGCGCACCGCCACCACGGGCCTGCCCGCCCAGACGGCGCAGCTCGCGAGCGGGGCGGGCGCCGTCGCCGACGGCGCGGGCCGGATCTCGCAGGGCGCCGACGCGCTGGCCACCGCCGCGGACCAGCTCACCCCCGCCCTCGCCGGCACCACCCAGCTCGTCCCGCTCGTCGACCAGCTCCTGACCCAGGCCCGCACCCTCGCCGCCGCGAACCCGGACGACCCGACGCTCGCCGCCGCGGTCACCTCGCTCGAGCGGACCCGTCAGGCCCTCACCGACGGCTCGCTCGACCAGGTCGCGCAGACCCTCCAGACCCGCGTCGACGGTCTCGCCATCGGCGCGAAGGACCTGTCCACCGGCGCGACCGCGGTCGCCGGCGGCGCGCAGCGGCTCGCCGCCGCGGCACCCGCCCTGCAGCAGGGCATCGCGCAGGCCGCCGACGGGGCCGACGCCCTCGCCACCGGCACGAAGACCCTCGCGACGGGCTCGCGGTCGGCCGCCGCCGGGGCCGCCGCCCTCGCCACCGGCGCCGGTCAGGTCGACGACGGCGCGAGCGCGCTCGTCAACGGCACCTCGCAGGCCCGGACCGGCGCGCAGCAGCTCGCCGACGGGACGCAGCAGCTCACCGACGGCGCGGGCACCCTGCGCACGCAACTGCAGGACGGCCAGGCCCAGGTGCCCGTCTACTCCGGTGACGCGGCGAACGCGCGCGCCGACGTCGTCGCCTCCCCCGTCACCGCCGAGCGCGTGAAGGAGCACGCCGTCGACCGCTACAGCGACGGCCTCGCCCCGCTGTTCGTGCCCGTCGCGCTGTGGGTCGGCGGGATGGTGACGTACATGGTGCTGCGGGCGGTGTCGCAGCGGGCGCTCGCCTCCACGGCCTCCTCCTACCGCGCGGCCGTCGCGGGCTGGGTGCCGGGCGCCCTGCTCGGCGTCGTCCAGGCCGTCGTGCTGACGCTCGTGCTGCTGCTCGGCGTGGGGATCGAGTCGCCGAACCCGGTCGCGACGACGGCGTTCGCGGCGTTGATCGCGGTGGTGTTCACGGCGGTCCACCAGTGCCTGAACGCCCTGCTCGGCGGCGTGGGGCGCCTCGTCGCGCTGGTGCTGCTCGTCCTGCAGCTCACCTCGGCCGGCGGGACCTACCCGGTCGGGACGTCACCGTCGTTCTTCGGGGCGATCCACCCGTTCCTGCCGATGAGCTACGCCGCCGACGGCCTGCGCCACCTCATCACCGGCGCCGCGGGCGGTCCCGTCTGGCTGGACGCCGGTGTGCTCGCCGCGTTCGGTGTCCTGGCCCTGGCCGTCACCGTCCTCGCCTGCCACCGTCGCCGGACCTGGTCGCTCGCCCAGCTCCACCCCTCCCTCTCCCTCTGACCCCCTCCCCCGCGGAAACAACACTTTCCGCCCTTCGACACCCCCGCACGGGGCGGAAACAACACTTTCCGCCCCTGGGACCCCGGGTCGGAGGGCGGAAAGTGTTGTTTCCGCGGGACCTGCGGCGGAGGGTCAGGAGGGCGGGGTGAGGTGCTTGGGCAGGCAGACGTTGCCCCGCACGTCGGCGGGGGTGGTGGAGAACATGCTGTCGCACCAGGTCCGGACGTCCCCGGCGTCGGCGAAGGGGCCGGCGGCGAGCGTCACCCAGTAGGGGTTGCCGCGGGCGTCGAGCAGCCCGTCGCCGAAGTCAGCGGTCTTGAGCACGAAGACGTCCCCGCCGGCCGGTCCGGAGGCGATCTCGCGGGACTGGGCGAGGATGTCGGCGGCGTAGAAGGTGCTGCTGCCGTTGGACGCGGTCTGAACGGGGTCGGTGGTCCCGACGCTCTTGGCCGAGAGCTGCGCGACCCACTGCCCGGTCGGCGGGTGGACGCGCAAGCCGTTCTCGCGCAGGGCCTCCAGCTCAGCCGTCGCCGCCGCGTCGACCGCCGCGGTCCCGCTGGACGGGGACCGCGACGGAGACGGCGAGAGGGTCGGGACGGGGGTGGTCGCCGGCGCGCCGGGGGTTCCCTGCGCCGAGACCCCGTCGTCGGCGGGGCGGGCGGAGGTCCGGACCGCGAGCAGGGCCACCAGCACCAGGAGCACCACGCCCAGGACCCCCGCGACGACCTGCAGGCCGCGGGGCGGTCGCGGAGGTGGCGGGGTCTGCACGACCCGCGGCGGGGCGGAGGCGCGCGTGGTGGTCCCGGCCCGGGGAGCGTCGTCCGGCCGGTCCGCGTGGAAGTCCTCCCACCACGGTGCTCCGGACACCCCGACCTCCCGACGCTGCGGGTGCGACCTCCGCACCCTCCTGGCGCCCGGAACCTCCGACGGCGCTCGCGCCGCCCCGGTTCCGCGTGCGGTCCCAGCATGCCCCGTGCAGGCCCGGAACAACGCGTCGGAGGGAAATCACGTGCAGTGACCGGTCAGAGGCTGGAGAAGACCTGGGTCCAGTACTGGCCGCCGACGCCCTGACGCTCGGAGATGCCGACGTAGACGAGGCTGCAGTCGAGGATGTTGGCGCGGTGACCCGGGCTCGCCATCCAGGCGTCGACCACCGAGGCCGCGTCGTAGCCGAGGGCGATGTTCTCGGCCGTGCGCTGGGGTCGCACCCCGACGGCCGCGAGCCGGCTCCGCGGCGAGCTGCCGTCGGGACCGGTGTGGCTGAAGTCGCCGGTCGCGGCCATCTGGTCGGCGTGCCCGTCGGCGACCCCGGTCTCCAGGGGCATGAGCAGCAGCGGCGCGCAGCCCGCGGTGGCGCGGGCGGCGTTGGTCTCGTCGAGGACCTGGAGGGCCTGGGGGTCGATCGGGGTGGGGGTGATCTCGTCCGCGGAGGCGGGTGCGGCCAGGGCCAGCGTGGCCGTGGCGAGGGCGAGCGCGGTGGTCGTGAGCGTGCGGAAGGGGCGCCGGGGGAGCGTCGTCATGCGCCGCACTCAACCAGCCTGTGACCGCTGCGGGGGGATCCTGTGAGATGTGCCACACTCGCCGTGCCCGCCTGGACACGTTGCGTCACAGACCCCTCAGGGGTGAGACGCAGCAGCCACGACCGCGGTTCCCCGCCCACCGTGCACCACCACCCGTCCCTTCCCGGAACGCTTGGCCGCGTACATCGCCTCGTCGGCGTCCCGGAGCAGCTGCTCGGCCGTGACACCACCTGCGCACCAGCGCACCCCGATGCTCGCCCCGACGACCGCGTCGAAGCCCCGGACCCGGATCGGATCGTGCAGCGACGCGAGGATCCGGGCCCCGATCGCGACCAGGTCGGACTCCCCCGACGTCCCCGGGCAGACGACGGCGAACTCGTCCCCGCCGAGGCGGGCGACGGTGTCGCCGGGACGGACGCAGGAGGACAGGAGCCGGGACACCTCGACCAGCAGGTCGTCCCCGGCCTGGTGACCGGCGGTGTCGTTCACGGCCTTGAACCCGTCGAGGTCGACGTAGAGCAGACCCACCGGACCGGTCCCGCGCACGGGCGGGGTCACCGCGTGCTCGAGCCGGTCGAGGAACAGGGCACGGTTGGGCAGCCCGGTCAGCGGATCGTGCAGGGCCCGGTGGCGCAGCTCGCGCTGGGCCGCCCGCCGCTCGGTGACGTCCTCCACGAGGCCGAGCAGCATGACGTCACGGCCGCGCGGCCGGACGAGGGTCACCGACACCTGGGCCTCGAGCCGACGCCCGTCGGGGGCGTCGAGCGCGACGTCGACGCGCTGCTCGAGCCGGGCACCGCTGAGGACGGCGGCGAACAGGTCGTCGAAGACCGGCCAGTCCGCCCCCAGGGTGTCGAACGCCGTTCCGAGCAGTTCCTCCTCGGTCCTCCCGGTGAACCGGCACAGCGCCCGGTTGACCCGCAGCATCCGGCCGGCCTCCCGGCCCGTCGCGGCGATCATCACGATGCCGACGGGTGCCGTCTCGAGCGCGACGCGGAGCAGCTCCTCGGAGTTCTCCAGGTCGGAGACGTCGGTGGCCATCCCGATCCAGCCGATGAGCCGCCCCTCGCCGTCCCGCATGACCGAGGTCGTCAGGCTGACCGGGAAGGTGGTGCCGTCCTTGCGGACGTAGGTGAACCGGCGCGTCACGGTCTCCTGAGGGACCCCGCGGGTGAAGAGGTCGTTCGGGCGCTCCAGCCCCTGCGCCTCGCACATGGCCTCGATCTCGGCCGGGTCGTGGACGACCAGCGCCGGGCCGCCGACCACCTCCTCGGCGCTCCAGCCGAGCATGCGCTCGGCCCCCTCGTTGAACAGCGTGATGACGCCCGCGGTGTCGACGGCGATGATCGAGTGGTCGGTCGCCGCCGCGAGCACGTTGGTCATGAGGTCGTGCGCCTGCGCGACCTGCGCGCTGGCGGTCCGGACCTCGGTGACGTCGTGGAAGGCGGCGACGACACCCCCGTTCCAGACCGCACCGCCGGAACCGGGCAGGGGGTGGGCGGACACGTTCAGCAGGACGCCGTCGGGGACCTGCGGGGAGAACAGCTGCAGGTCGAGACCGTCGACGGCGTCCCCCCGCAGAGCGCGCACGACGGGCAGGTCGCCGTCGGCCATCCGTTCCCCGTCGAGGTGGAAGAAGCCGTAGCTGGAGTCCCAGCGGCTGCGCTCGGCCGGGGTCCCGCCGCCCAGCAGGGTCTCGGCCGCCGGGTTGCGCAGCAACGAGTTCCCCGCGCTGTCGAAGACGCAGACGGCGTCCGAGATCGACCCGAAGACGGCGGCCAGCAGGTCGGCCTGCTCGGCGGCGTCGCGCAGCGCCCGCTCGGCCCGCTCGGCGTTGTCCACGCTCTCGTCGCGGTAGAGCGCGAGCACCAGGGTCAGGAACCCCAGAGTGCCGATGAACGCCTCCGCGCTCATCGCCTGCAGGTCCGGGGTGAGTTCCCGCCACGGTCCCCGGTCGGACCAGGCGGACACGACGACGGCCGCGGCCGCGAGGACGACGTGCACCATGGCCGCGGTGGTCGTGCGTCGCAGCGCCACCCAGACGGCGACCGGCAGGACGAGGAACGTCACGGCGAACCCGTTGACGACCCAGAAGACGGTTCCGTAGGACACCAGGAACGCGAGGAACAGCGCGTAGCGCTCTCCCCGCGAGGCGCTGCTGCCCGGCGCGTCCGGACGCCGTTCGGCGGTGCGCAGGAGCACCGCGAGGACGATGAACGTCGAGACGGTGGTGCGCAGCGCCCACTGCACGCTCGACTGCGCCACCGGCACGTGGTCCGCGACGACGAAGGCGAGGGCCGCGACGGGGGTGGACGCGAGCGCCCCGGCGAGCGAGGACAACGCCAGCGAGCGGACGTGGCCGGGACTCACCAGGCGGAAGCCCTCGGGCTGCAACCGGCGGTAGACGTGCGCCCCGAAGAGCGCCTGGGTCAGCGCGGCGGCGGCCAGCAGGGCGGACTCCGGCAGGGGCATGTGCGTCACGACCCGCAGGACGACGGTGATCGTCAGCAGCAGGACGGCGTCGAGGATCCGCTGCCGGCGCCCGGGCGAGCCGGCGACCCAGAGCAGCCCGACCGCCGAGGCGGGCCAGACGATCGCGAGGTGCGCGCCGTCGGCCTGGGCGCTGCGGCCGACGAGGATCGCGGCGGCGAAGACCAGGCCGAAGACCAGCCGCCGCCGGAGCACCCCCTGCAGCAGCGCGGGTTCCCCGGGTGCCTCCACGAGGCGCTCACCGGACGCGACGGGACGCGACGACACGCGGTGACACCCCCGGCGATCGGACCTGGACGGCACCCGGACCCGGATGCGCCACCCAGGGCATCGACCATGCCCCCGACCCCCTTGAGCCCCCTACCCGATCCGTGATCTTGCTGGGTCTCCCCGCAAGATCACGGATCGTGGGCTCAGCCCTTGGAGGAGAAGGCCGCGTCGAACGCGGCGGCCGGGGGCACGAAGAACGCACCGAGCTTGCGGACGAACGCGAGCGCGTCGGGGGCGCCGTTGAGGCGGTCGACCCCGGCGTCCTCCCACTCCACGCTCGTGGGACCCGTGTAGCCGATGTTGTTCAGCTCGCGGAAGATCAGCTCCCAGGGCACGTCACCGTGACCGACGGAGGTGAAGTCCCAGCCGCGACGGGAGTCCGCCCACGGCAGGTGCGAGCCGAGGCGACCGGAGCGGCCGTCGAGCTGCTTGCGGGAGTCCTTGCAGTGCACGTGGTAGATCCGGTCGGAGAAGTCCCGGATGAACCCGATCGGGTCGAGGTCCTGCCACACGAAGTGCGACGGGTCGAAGTTCAGCCCGAACGCCTCGCGGTGGCCGATGGCCTCCATCGCGCGCTTGGTCGTCCAGTAGTCGTAGGCGATCTCGGAGGGGTGCACCTCGTGGGCGAACTTCACCCCGAGCTCGTCGAAGACGTCCAGGATCGGGTTCCAGCGGTCGGCGAAGTCCTGGTAGCCGGCCTCGACCATGGAGTCGGGCGTAGGGGGGAACATCGCGACGGTGTGCCAGATCGAAGATCCAGTGAACCCGGTGACGGTCTTCACGCCCAGCTTCGCGGCCGTGCGGGCCGCATCCTTGACGTACTCCGCGGCGCGCTGACGCACGCCCTCGGGGTCGCCGTCGCCCCACACCTCGACGGAGACGATGTCCTGGTGCCGCTGGTCGATCAGGTCGCAGACGGCCTGGCCGGTCAGGTGCGCGGAGATCGTCCACACCTTGAGGTTGTACTTCGCCAGCACCGCCTTCTTCTCGGCGATGTAGTCGTCGTCCTTCGCCCCGCGGGTGGCGTCGAGGTGATCGCCCCAGGTCGCGATCTCGAGGCCGTCGTAGCCCCACTCCGAGGCGAGGCGGCAGACCTCCTCGAAGGGGAGGTCGGCCCACTGGCCGGTGAACAACGTCACCGGACGCGTCTCTGCCATGTTCTTCTCCTCAGATGGTCGTGTAGGTGGAGTCGTTCTCGGCGCTGCGCTGCACCGCGTCCAGCACCTGCTGGACCTGCAGCCCGTCGGCGAAGCTGGGGCTGGGGTCGCGCCCGTCGACGATCGCGCCGAGGAACTCCTGCAGCTCGTGCACGAACGGGTGGTCGTAGCCCAGGCCGTGCCCGGCCGGCCACCAGTTGGAGACGCCGGGGTGGGCGGGGTCGGTCGCCAGGATGCGGCGGAACCCGTTCTCCGCGTCGGGCAGGGTGCCGTCGAAGAAGTGCAGCTCGTTCATGGACTCGAAGTCGAACGCGATCGACCCCTTCGAGCCGTTCACCTCGATCCGCATGCCGTTCTTGCGGCCCAGCGCCATGCGGGTCGCCTCGAAGGTCATGAGCGCGCCGCCGTCACCCCGCCCGAAGAACACGGCCGCGTCGTCGACGGTGACCTCGCCGAACTCGGTGGAGGCCTCGGCCCCCAGGCCGGTGTTCGACCCGGTGCGGGCGGCCTCCAGCGGACGCTGCTTGACGAAGGTCTCGACGGTGCCGGAGACGCCGGTGAGGCGCTGGCCGGTGATGAACTGCGCCGCGTCGATGATGTGCGACCCGATGTCGCCCAGCGCCCCGGCACCCGAACGGTCCTTCTGCAGGCGCCAGGTGAGCGGGAAGCTCGGGTCGACGATCCAGTCCTGCAGGTACACCGCGCGGACCTGACGGACCTCGCCGAGACGGCCGGAGTCGACGAGCTGCTTGGCGAGGCCGATCGCGGGCACCTGGCGGTAGTTGAACGCCACCATGCTGCGGACGCCGTGCGCGGCGGCGGCCTGCGCGGCCTCCGTCATGGCCTGCGCCTCGGCGACCGTCTTGGCCAGCGGCTTCTCGCAGATGACGTGCTTGCCGGCCTGCAGCGCGGCGATGGCGATCTCGGCGTGGGAGTCACCGGGGGTCAGGATGTCGACGACCTGGACGTCGTCGCGCGCGATGACCTCGCGCCAGTCGGCGACGCCCTCGTCCCAGCCGAACTGCTCGGCGGCGGCCTGCGCGCGGCCGAGGTCACGCCCGGCCAGCGCGAGGCGCTTGGTGCGCCAGCGCGGGGTGCCGACGTGGTCGACGCTGCGCCAGGCGTGGGAGTGGACGGCGCCCATGAAGGAGTGGCCGATGACGGCGACCCCGAACTCCGGTCGATCGGTGGACATGCGAGGACTTCCTCCAGGACATCGTCGTCGAACGTTCTGGGCTGGATCGTACTGACCGGTCCACACCCCCGGCACACCCCTCCGACGCGTGATCCCGCGGGGAATCCCTGCGAGATCACGCGTCGGAGGGGGTGGGTCAGCGGGTCAGGGCCTCGCGGACGGAGGTCCAGCCCTTCAGGGCCGCCGCGACGTCGGCGCGCTGCTCGTCGGCGAGGGCCTGCTCGTAGGCGCGCTGGAGCACGTCGTCCACCAGCACCCGGGTGCCCGACGCGGCGGACTCGACCGCCGCCTCGACCATGGCCAGGCTCAGGACGTTGTCGTGCACCTCACCGGAGAACGGCGTCCCGTCCTGCAGGAAGGCGGTGAACGCCGCGAGCGACCCGGCGATCTCCTTCCCGGGGTCGGTGAACGCCGCGGGCGAGCCGGGCGCGTCGAGGACGGGCACGTCGTCGCCGTTCCAGGTCGCCGTGCCGTTCGCGCCGGAGAGCCGCCAGGCCCCGTTCCACGAGGTCTCCTGGCCGGGCGCGCACCACGAGCCGGTGAAGGTGTAGCGGGAGCCGTTCGACATCTCGAAGACGGCCGCGGCCGAGGCGTCCCCGGAGTACCAGGACCACGACGGGTTCCAGGACTCGCAGTAGACGGAGACGGGTTCGGCCCGCAACAGGTACCGCGCGAGGTCGAACTGGTGGATCGCCATGTCGACGAGCAGCGGCTGGGCCATCTCCTCGCGGAAGCCGCCGAAGTGCGGCGCCTTGAAGAACTCCGTCGACAGCGACCCCAGGTCGCCGAGCACGGCGGCCTGCGCGCGGAACTCCTCGACGTGGACGTTGTAGCGCCGCGACTGCGACACCAGGAACGGCACCCCGGAGACCTCCGAGGCCGCCGCGAGCGACAACCCCTGCGCGACGGTCGAGGCGACGGGCTTCTCCCCCAGCACCGGGAACCCCGCGAACAGCGCGGCCGTCGTGACGGGGTGGTGCGCCTGCGGCACCGTCACGTTGACGATCGCCTGCGCGCCGGTCCGCTGCGCCACCTCGACGGCGTCGCGACCCGTCGCGACGTCCGGGACCCCGGCCGCGGCGAGGGCGGCGGACGCGGCGTCGAGGTCGAGGTCGACGACCCCGGCCAGTTCGACGGCCGGGTCGGCGAGGATCGTCGCCAGCCACGCCTTGCCCATGCCGCCGGCCCCGACGAGGACGACGCGGAGCGGGGCGGTCACTGCTGCCTCTCCGGGTCGAGGGCGCCCTGGTAGCCCTGGCCGTTGTAGAAGTCCTCGATGTCGTAGCGCAGCAGCACGGGGTCGGTCCGCTCGGGGCGGACCGTGACGGCCCACTCGACCGCGTTGGAGATCACCTTGCGGACTCCCTCGTGGAAGTACGTGGGGAAGTCCTGGTCACCGGGACGGAAGTAGAAGATCTTCCCGAACCCGCGCTTGAACGTGATGCCCGAGCGGAACACCTCGCCGCCGGTGAAGGAGGAGATGAAGACGATCTCGTCGGGGGCGGGGATGTCGAAGAACTCCCCGTACATCTCGTCCTCCTCGATGACGAGGGGGTGCGGGACGCCCTGCGCGATCGGGTGCGTGGGGTCGATCGTCCACAGCAGTTCCCGGTCGTGCTCGGAGCGCCAGCGCAGGGTGCACGAGGTCCCCATGAGCTTCTGGAAGATCTTCGACCAGTGCCCGGAGTGCAGGACGATGAGCCCCATCCCGGCCAGCACGTGACGGTGGACCCGCTCCACGACCTCGTCGGAGACGTCGCCGTGCGCGGCGTGCCCCCACCAGGTGAGGACGTCGGTGTCCTGCAGGACCTCCTCGGTCAACCCGTGCTCGGGCTGGTCCAGGGTCGCCGTCCGGACGGTCACGCCGGAACCGAGGTTGGCCTCGATCCCCTCGGCGACGGCACCGTGCATCCCGGTGGGGTAGCGCTGCGCCACCGCGGGTTCCAGCTGCTCGTGGCGGTTCTCGCCCCACACGGTCACTCTGATGGTCATTCGGAACTCCTAGGACTTGACGGCCCCACCCGTGACCCCGGCGGCGACGTAGCGCTGGGCCAGGACGAGCAGGGCGATGGCGGGCAGGGAGGACAGGACCGCGGTCGCCATGATCGGCGACCAGTCGGACACGAAGCTCCCGACGTAGGTGTACAGGCCGAGGGTGATCGGGCGCACGTCGGCGGTCGTGGTGAGGGTCAGGGCGAAGAGGAAGTCGCCCCAGGCGAAGAGGAACGTGAACAGGCCGGCGGTGATGAGCGCGTTGCGGCTCATCGGCAGCACGATGGAGAAGAACGCCCGGACCGGACCGGCGCCGTCCACGTAGGCGGCCTCGATGACCGAGGCCGGGATGGACCCCATGAACGCCCGCATGAGGATGATGGAGAACGGGATCCCGGCGGCGGAGTCGGCGAGGATCAGCCCACCCGTCGTGTTGAGCAGGCCGAGGTCGGTGTAGGCGCTGTAGAGCGCGTTCGCGACGACGATGCCCGGCACCATCTGGGTGACGAGGATCCCGAAGAGGATGACCGTCGCCCAGCGGCCGAACTTGAAGTGGGCCATGGCGTAGGCCGCGGGGGTCGCGATGAGGAGGCTGAACACGACCGAGCCGAGGCTGATGACCAGGGAGGTGACGAGGTTGTGGCCCTGTTCGGAGATCGCCGTGGTGTAGCCGCGCAGCGAGAAGTCGAACGGCAGCCACGGGGTCGCGACGGCGTTCCCGGCCGGCTGCAGCGACACGTTGACCATCCAGTACAGCGGGAACAGCATGAACGCCAGGATGAGGATGCCGACGACCGTGTAGACCGGTCGACGGGGGGCCTTGCCCTCGGCCCGGACCTCCGTCGTGCTGACCCGGGTGGAGATGACCGCGCTCACTCGTCCACCGCCTTCCGGTTGAGCCGCAGGTAGACCACGGCGAAGATCAGGGAGATGACGATGAGGATGTTGCCCAGCGCCGCGCCCGCCCCGAAGTCGAACTGACGGAACGACATGTCGTAGGAGAGCGTGGAGATCGTCTGCGTGGAGTTCGCCGGGCCGCCGTTGGTGAGCCCGAGGATGACGTCGAGGACCTTCAGCGTGTAGACGACCCCCAGCACGAGGACGACGGTGACGACCGGGCGCAGCAACGGCCACGTGATGTGGCGGAACGCCCGCCACCCGGTGGCGCCGTCGAGGGCACCGGCCTCGTAGAGCTCCTCGGGGATCTCCTGCAGACCGCCGTAGAGGATGGTCATGTTGAAGGGGATGCCGAGCCAGATGTTCACCCCGATCACCGCGATCAGGGCGAGGGAGGTGGAGGTCAGCCAGTTCGGTGAGGCGTCCACGCCGGGCAGGGCGGAGAGGATCCGGTTGAGAGCGCCGTTGTCGGCGTCGAGGATCCAGCGCCACACCGCGGTGCCGGCGATCATCGGGATGAGCCACGGCAGCAGGATCAGCGAGCGCAGGATCCCCGACAGCGCGAACCGCTTGTGGAAGAACAACGCGATCGCCAGACCGAGGACGAACTGCCCGGCGATGGACCCGGCGGTGAAGAGCAGGGTGTTCACGACGGAGCGGGAGAAGATCGCGTCGCCGATGACGTTGCGGTAGTTCTCCAGCCCGACCCAGGGGGCCTCGCCGGTGAAGAACGTCTTGGTCGTGTAGGCCTGGAAACCCATGATGACGTTCTTGACGACGGGGAAGCCGAAGAACAGGACGAGGTAGACGACCGCGGGGACGATGAACGCGATCTGCACGAGACGCGTCGTCAGCTTCTGCGACGGGCCCTTCCGCGGGGCCGCACCCGCCGACGGGGCCGTGGCCCCGCCGGCGGAACGACCTGGGGCCGAGACCTCAGCCATTCTGGGCCTGCGCCAGCGCGGCCTCGGGGGTCATGCCCCCGACGAGCGCGTTCTGCACCGCGGTGTAGATCTTCGTGGCGGCCTTGGGCCAGCCGTCACCGAGCTCACCGGTGCGGGCGCGCAGGTCCGGGACCTGCGTGGCGAACGCCTCGAGGTTCGGGTTCTTCGCGACGACCTGGCTGGAGAGTTCCGGCTTGGTGGGGACGGTCCCGGTGCCGGCCGAGATCGTGACCTCGTTCTCGTCGCTGTTCAGGCACTGGATGAGTTCCGCGGCCTTCTTCTGCTTGTCCTTGTCCCCGGTCTCCGGTGCGGCCCAGGCCTCGCCGCCGAACGGCGACACGACGGTCCCGCCGGCGGTGGGGGCGGGGATCGGGACGATGCCGTAGTCGAGGCCCGAGACCTTGTCCAGGGTCCCGAAGTTCCACGGACCGTTGATCATCATGGCGGCGTTGCCGGCGGAGAACTGGTCGGCGACGTCGGCCTGGGTCCAGGTGACGGTGGACTGCGAGAGCGACCCCTGGTCGAGGAGGTCCTTGACCAGCTGCAGGGCGGCGGCGGTCTGCGGGGTGTTGATGTCCTTCTCGTCCCCGCCGTTGGACCACATGAAGGGCAGGAACTGCCAGGTGCCCTCGTAGGTGTTGACGTTGGACATCGCGAACCCGTACTGGCTGCCGGCGGTCAGCGCCTTCGCGTCGGTCTTGAGCTCGTCCCAGGTGGTGGGGGGCGTGATGCCCGCGGCCTCGAGGATCTTCTTGTTGTAGAAGAGCGCGATGGTGTTCGTGACGGGCTGCAGGGCGTAGAGCTTGCCCTGGTAGGTCGAGGCCTTGATGACGCCGTCGGCGACCCCGGAAGGGTCGACGCCCAGGTCGTCCAGCGGGGCCAGCGCACCCGAGGCGGCGATCTGCTGCACGTCGGGGTTGTCGAGCATGAGGACGTCAGGCAGCGTCTTGGACGAACTCTGCTGCAGCACCTTCTGGATGAGGGTCTCGCCGGGGACGGATTCCCGCTCGATCTTCACGCCGACCTTGGTGCCGCAGTCGGTGAGCGCCGTGCCCCACAACGTCTTGTTGGGGTCGGAGTTGTAGTAGTCCAGGACGCGCAGCGTGCCGGAGTCCGACTTCGTCGCACTCCCACCGCCGCCGCCGCAGGCCGCGAGCAGCAGCGGGAGGGCCGCCAGCGCAGCGATCGCGCGGGTGCGTCCCATGGATCCTCGTCGAGCCATGTCGTTCCTCTCCTCGTGCCCACGACGTCGTGGGCGGTACTCGTCGATGCGTATCGACGATGGGGGTGGATCGGCCGGGTGGCCGAACCGTGGGGGATGTCAGTGCTGGGGACGCACGGACTGTCGTCGGGTCAGGTGGGCCGGCACCAGGCGGACCTCGCCGGGTGCCGAAGGATCGTCGAGCAGCTGGAACAACCACTCGACGGCACGCCGGGAGACGTCCCGGGGTTGTTGGGAGACGGCGGTCAGGGGCACGGCCTGCGCCTCCGCCTCCGCGTCGGTGCACAACGCCACGACGTCGACGTCCCGCCCCGGCCGCAGACCGCGGTCGAGCAGGGCACCGAGGGTCTCGGGGACGCCGTCCGCGAGCAGCAACCCGGGGACGGACCCCGAACCCAGCAGGTCGTCGAGCGCTGCGCTGATGGCGACGGAGTCACGCGGGACCTCGACCCAGCGCAGCGGAACTCCGGCTGCGGCCGCGGTGGCCTCAGCCCGACGGCGGAACCGCGGGACGTAGTTCACCCCGCGGGCCACGACCTCCGGACCCCAGCCGAGCACGACGATCTCACGCACTCCGGTGCCGATGAGTTCACCGACCAGGAGTTCCGCACCGCCGGCGAAGTCGAAGTCGATGCAGTGCAACGTGCTGTGCTCGTCCAGGGCCTCGTCCGGGTACCCGATGAACAGGCTCGGCTGGGCGATCCCGCGCGAGACCTCGGCCCGTTCGTCCTCGGCCTTGACCTCCATCACGACCATGGCGTCGGCCAGGGCGCGCCCGGCGACCCGGCGCAGGCTCTCCTTGCCCTCGGCGGCGGTCACCAGCAGCACGTCGTAGTCCCGGCGACGGGCCTGCGTCGCGATCTCGTCGATGAACGCCATGATCCCGCCGACCCCGAGGTTGGAGAGGACCGGGTGGACGATCGCGATGATGTTCGTGCGCTGGCTCGCCAGGGCACGGGCACCGGCGTGCGGTTGGTACAGCAACTGCTCCATGGCGTCCTCGACCAGACGCCGGGTCTTCTCGGAGATCGGACGCTTTCCGCTCATCACGTAGGAGACGGTGCTCTGGGAGACGCCGGCGACCTTCGCCACGTCCTTGCTCGTCGGAACTCGGGCCACGCCACCCTCCCACCCCGTGAGACGAACTCCGACGTCCTCGTCGATGCGCTTCGTCGATGCGTATCGGAAGTTAGTCGACGCACCGCCGTTCCGGCAAGCACTTCACTCCGGTGCAACCGAACGGTGACCAGGAAGCGGTGGCCGGAACACGCCCGGCCGAGCCGTACGGCCATCCGGGTCGAGGCGGACCCACCCGTCTCAAGCGACCGTGTGAGACCGTCGATGCACGGGGAGTCTCGCCCCGACCCAGGGAGTCCCGTTGCCCCAGTTCCTCCGCACCGCCACCGTCGCCTCCGCGCTGCTCGCGCTGACCCTGGTGCCGGGCTCCGCCGCGCACGCCGTGGAGATCACGCCGGCCGACGGTCCCGGGGTCCAGGTCGACGCGCTGCGCTGGGTGGACGGACGACCCCAGCTGGAGACCCGGACCGCCACCGACCCCGCCGCCGCCCAGCGGCTGGCGGCGACGATGGAGGCCGACCCCGCGGTGTCCGCCGCCCAGGTGCGCACCAGCTACGCGCTGGCGCCCACGGGCGCCACACCCCTGACGGGCCGCACCCTGAAGGCGACCGACCCGTACCTGTCCTACGCCTACCACCTGGGCTCGATCCACGCCTACGACGCGTGGCCCACCACCCGGGGCACCGGGCTCACCGTCGCCGTGCTCGACTCCGGTGTCGACGCGAACCAGCCCGACATCGCCGGCCGGGTGATCGACGGCGGGAACTTCGCGGCCGGCACCGACATCGGCGAGCACGGCACCGAGGTCTCGACCGTCATCGCCGGCGCCTACCAGAACGCCTACGGCGCAGCGGGGGTCGCGCCCGACGTGAAGATCCTCGCGATCCGGGTCTGCGAACCCGAGGGCTGTGCGAGCGACGCCGTCGTCGAGGGCATCACCGCGGCCGTCGACCAGGGTGCCGACGTCGTCAACCTGTCGCTGGGTGGGGAGACCTACAACAGCACCACCGCCGCCGCCGTGGCCTACGCGATCGGCAAGGGGGTCGTCGTGGTCGCCTCCGCCGGGAACTCCGGCGACACCGGGAACCCGCTGGAGTACCCCGCCTCCTACCCCGGCGTCATCTCCGTCTCGGCGTCCACCAGCACCGGGACCCCCGCCCCCTGGGCCCAGCACAACACCCTCGTCGACCTCAGCGCCCCCGGCGACAAGATCCCCGTCGGGAAACCCCTGAGTTCCGGCCGGTACGTGTACGCCTCCGCCTCCGGGACGTCCTTCTCGGCCCCCCAGGTCTCCGCCGCCGCGGCCCTGGTCCGCTCCGTCGCGCCCCGGGCCAGCGTCGCGCAGGTCGAGGACGTCCTGCGGACCACCGCCACCCCCGAGTCCTGGGACGGCGGCTACGGCACCGGGATGCTGGACGTCGGCGCGGCCGTCGCCGCGGCGAAGGCGAGCATGACGGCCTCGGCGCCGACCGCGACCGTCACGATCCCGCGGCGCACCCGCACCCTGCGCTGATCAGGAGGGGCGGGACAACGGCGTCCCGTCCAGGCCCTCCAGCAGGTCCGGCAGCGAGTCGAACACCGCGACCGCACCGGCAGTCGTCAGTTCCTCGGTGGAGAAACCCCCCGTCCGGACGGCGACCGCGGTCATCCCCGCGTTCCCCGCCGCCTCGAAGTCCCACGTCGAGTCCCCGAGCACGACCCCCGAGGAACCCCCGACCCGCTGCAGCGCAGCGTGGAAGAGGTCAGGGGCGGGTTTGGTGCTCTCGGCGTCCTGCGAGGTGGTCCAGCCGTCGACGAGGTCCCGGGCCCCCATCAGGTCGAGGTAGCCCTCCACCTGGTCCTGTTGCCCGGAGGAGGCGAGGACGACCTTCCAGCCCCGCCGCCGCAGCTCCACCAGGAGGTCGCGAGCGCCGTCGAAGGGCTGGACCTCGCCGAACATCGGCTCGAACTCCTCCGTCCAGGCGTCCCGTGCGGCGTCCCCGTGGGCGCTCTCGAACTCCGCCCCGGCCACGGCGGGGACGAGCTGGTCGCCGCCCATCCCGACGGCGCGGTGGATCCGCCAGACCGGCAACGTCAGGTCGAAGCGCCGGAAGGCGCGGAACCACGCGAGGGCGTGCTGGTAGTTGGTGTCGACGAGCGTGCCGTCGACGTCGAGCAGGGCGGTGTCGGACAAGGGGTCTCCTCAGGCGGCGAGCGGAACACTGAACAAGGGGCGGGGATCCTGCAGCAGGGCAGGGGGTTCGACGTCACGACGGGCGGCCCGGCCACCCCAGCGGACCTTCCGGCGGTGGCGCGCGAGAACCCCCTTGCGGGCGTCGAACTCGTACTCGCCGACGACCTCGCCGAGCAGCAGCGCCTGGTCGCCCTCGATGGGTAGGGCCACCTCGGTCCCGGGGTCGAGTTCGTGGACGAAGGTGTCGAGGACCCGCAGCGCCTTGCCGGGTCGTCTCCCGGGGGCGACCTCCCGGAGCAGGTCGCGCAGGGACGCGCCCGCCGCGGCACCGCGCACGTCGACGTCGATGCCGGAGTCCACGCCGAGGCCCACGACGCCGTCGGTGAGGAACTCCCCCACGACCGCGGGCGCCCCGCGCACGATCCACACCAGCCGCCCGGCGGGGCGGACCGGCGGGGCTGGCGAGGGCGGGTCCGGCCACACGTAGGGCATCTCGGGTTCGTCGCCGAAGAGGGGCCGGTAGAACCCGGGGTCCTTGCGCAGCAACGCGGAACGGTGGCTGCGGTGCAGGTCCTCGTCGCCCAGCCAGGGCGGCATCAGGTCGGCGAGCGCGGACTGCGGGCGACCCACGACCTCGGGGGCGAACTCCGCGATCTGCGCTCCGGTGGTGTCGGCGCGGCCGGTGGCGGTCCACGCGTCGACGACCGCGAGGCCGTAGGCGACCAGGGCCGGGGTGCACCCCCGCCACATCCGCACCGCCGGGTGGTTCACCCAGCCGTAGTCGGGCAGTTCGAGGGCGCGCAGGACCTGCAGCGTCTCCACGCGCTGCTTGCCCAGCCGCGGACCGTCGAGGACGGCCGCGGACCGGGCGAAGTCGGCGTAGGGGAGGAACGTCTGCACGGGACCACCGTGACGCGCGGGGCGGGACCCCGCACGTCGGAGGGATCAGTAACCGCGCTCGGGGTCGACCAGACCCAGCAGTTCCTCACCGGCGGCGAAACGACGGACGTTCTCGGTGACCCGCTCGGCCAGCGCGCCGACCCGCAGCACGCTCGGGTTGGTCGAGTGCGGGGTGATGATGCAGCGGGGTTCGGTCCACAGCGGGTGGCCGTCGGGCAGCGGTTCCGGGTCGGTCACGTCGAGGGCGGCCCCGGCGATGGTGCCGGCGGCGAGCGCCGCGACGAGGGCGTCGGTGTCGACGAGGGAACCGCGGGCGATGTTCACCAGCCACCCCTGCGGGCCCAGCGCGGCGAGCTGCTCGGCCCCGACGAGGGCCTTCGTCTCGGAGGTCGCCGGAGCGGCGAGCACGACGTGGTCGGCGGCGGCGAAGACCTCGCCGACGCGGTCGGCGGGCAGCGTCTGCGCTGCGCCGTCCACGGGAAGACCGCGGCGGGTCACGGCGATGACCTCCGCACCGAGCCCGACGAAGGCCGGGATCATCGCGGTGCCGATGCCGCCGGCGCCGATGATCGCGATGGTCGAGCCGCGCAGGCTGGACTGGACGCCGTCCAGGGTCTCCGGGTCCCACGTCGAGAGCCGGGCCGCGCGCCCGATCCCGCGGACCCCGGCGAGCAGCAGCGCGACGGCCCCCTCGGCGACGGAGTGCGAGTACGCCCCGGCGGCGGAGGTCCAGGTGCGCGAGGCGTCGATGACGCCCGCGGCGACCCAGCTCTCGATCCCGGCGGAGGGCAGCTGCACCCACGTCACGGAGTCGGGCAGTTCGGGCAGGTCCCCGTGCCCGCCGCTGACGACGACGGCTTCGGCGTCCGCCAGCGCGACGACCGTGCCCCCGCCACGCTCCACGGCCTCGACCAGCAGCGGGTTCTCCTGCGGTCCGACGAAGACGGCGGGGGTGGTGGGCATGGGGGCTACTCCTCGAACAGGGCCTCGGCGGTGGTCGCGTCAACCCTAGGCCCCCAGCCCTGCGCCGCTTCGGCGCTCCGGGTGCAGTCGCGTCCGGCGGCCTTCGCCGCGTACACGGCGGCGTCGGCCGCGACGAGGGCCTGCTGGGCGCCGGTGTCCGCGTCCAGCGTCGCGCAGCCCGCCGAGAACGTCGCAGCCCCGCCGAGTTCCCGCCAGGAGCCGCGCAGTCGTTCGACGACGTCGATCGCGACGTCGGTCCCGCTGCCGTGCAGCAGGAGGACGAACTCCTCGCCACCGAAGCGGGCGGCGTAGTCACCGCGCCGGAGCCCCGTGGTCAGCATCGCGCCGAACTCCCGCAGCACCTGGTCGCCGAACGTGTGACCCCGGGTGTCGTTGAGCTGCTTGAAGTGGTCGAGGTCGCAGACGACGACGCTGTCCCCGGGGACGAGCAGGGCCATCCGGTCCTCGAGGTCGCGCCGGTTGCCGATGGTGGTGAGGGGATCGGTCCGCGCGTCGCGTTCCAGCCGGTCGGAGGCCGCCCGCTGGCGGCGGCTCATCGAGGCGAGCAGTTCGGCCACGAGGACCCACACGCAGGCCATGACCACCGTCCGCACGGCGACCTGGGCGCTGAGCTGCTCCGAGGTGAGCAGGTAGAGCGGGAGCGCGGCGGGCAACAGCCAGTAGGCGCTCCGCGGCGGCAGGAAGAGGCCGGCGAAGACGAAGTCGAGGACGAAGAGCGGGACGTAGGCGCCGTCGACGCGTTCGGTGCTCACACCGACGACGGCCAGACCCAGCATCTGCACCAGGGGGAAGAGGACGGGACCATAACGGCCGAGCCGCCCCCACGGCACCGCGAGGCTGGCCACCAGCAAGGCCGCGTCGGCGGCCGCGACGGCCAGCACGACCATCCAGTCCGCGGCCGTCGGCACGAGCAGCGGGACGGTCAGGAGCACGAGCAGACCGGTGACGGCCAGCACCGCGCGACCGGCGACGACGGCCGGGGCGCCGACCAGCCAGCGTCCGGGCAGGCGCTCGACGAGGCGACGCCACCACGGACGCGTGATCACCGTCCCGGACGGATCCCGCGCCACGACCCCACCTCCTGGAACGCTCGACGCCCCACCCTCCCACCACCTGCGGCCCCGGTGTCCGGGGGTGCCGGTGAGCGGGAACTCACTTCCGCAGGGTGCGACCCGTCCGGGTGCGGGCCTGCGGCAGGGGCTGGACGGCGGCGTCGGGGTCGAGGAGGTCCGCCGCCTCACGTTCGGTGACGGCGAGACGTTCCCGGGCCGCGGCGTCCGCGGACGCCGTCACCCGGCTGGGGTCGAGGAACACCTGGGTGATCGTGGGAACCCGCCGGCGCATCTCTTCCTCGGCGCGAGTGCAGAGCTCCTCGATGGCGCGCGAGGTGAGTTCCTCACCGAACTGGACGCGGGCGGCGACCAGGACGCCGCTCGGCCCGAGCTGCATCGTGAGGACCTCCTGGATCCGCACGATCCCCGCTTCGGCGCCGAGGACCCGGACCACCGCGACGCGCACCGCCGGGTCGGCGGCCTCACCGATGAGGAGTTCCTTGGTGTCGCGTCCCAGCAGGAACGCCACGACCCCGAGCAGCGCACCGATGACGATCGAACTGATCGCGTCGTAGACGTTCGAGCCGGTGACCTGGTGCAGGATCGTCCCCGCGAGCGCCACCAGGACGCCGAGGACGGCGATGCTGTCCTCGCTGGCGACGGTCTTCACCGTCGGGTCCGGTGAGCGGACGACGTAGGTCAGGACTCGCCGCTGCGCGGTCGAGGCCTCGCGCGAGACCTGCCGCAGCGCCTTCAGCAGCGAACCCCCCTCGAGCACGATCGAGATGCCGAGGATCACGTAGATCACGATGAAGTGCTGCGTCGACATCGGTTCGGCTTCGCCGGTGAGCGAGGAGATCCCCTCGTAGACCGAGAACACCGCTCCGGACAGGAAGATCCCGACTGCGGCGATGAGGGACCAGAAGAACCGTTCCTTGCCGTAGCCGAAGGGGTGGGTCCGGTCGGCGGGTCGGTCGGCCCGGCTGAGCGAGAGCAGCAGGAACGCCTCGTTCATCGTGTCCGCGATCGAGTGGGCGGCCTCGGCGAGCAGCGCGCTGGAGCCGGTGACCGCCCCACCGATGCCCTTCGCGATGCCGACGCCGACGTTTGCGAGCAGGGCGACCAGCACGGTCCCCTTGGTTTCTTCCGCCACGGCCGAAGCTTCCCCCGGGCAACGGCCGTCCGCGCGGTGGCGGGACGGCATCCCTCACGGAGTGTCACTAGCGCCCCACGGTGAGACAGCACTACGGTGCCGCAGGAGCAGCGACGAGGGAGGCACGTGCGCAGGCGAGGAGAACCGCGGACCCTGTCCCCGGAGGCGCGGCGGGTCGTGGCCGACCTGGACCGCGACGGCGTCGCCAGCACCAGCGTCGAGGCCCTCCTCGGCAGCGCCGCCCTGCTCGAGGACGTCCTCTCGCGCACCGACGACCTCATCGCCGACCAGTCCGCCGACATCGTGCGCCGCCGTCGCCTCGTCGCCGGTGGCGAACCCACCGGCTGGGCCGGACCGCTGCACGACCCGCACGCCGTCGAACTCCTCGGCGCCCACCCGCCCGTGGACCCCGAGGACCCCTACACGCGCTTCCTGCGCCACTCCCAGGTCGCCGGGGTCGCCGGCGCCTACTGCCGTCGCGACGTGCGCGTCCTGGACATGAACGGCCTGCTCACCCTGGCCGCGGCACCGGTCCGGCCCACCGACTGGGCACGGACCGCCGCCGGCCCCTCGCTCGAGGTCGCCCTGCACCTGACGGGCGTGGACGAGGGCACCGGCCCGCTGCACTACGTGCGGGCCTCGCACCGCCGGCGCGGCGCCCGGCGGGTCCGTCACCTCGAACGCAGCGGGCACCGCCTCGAGGACCCCGACCTGCTGCGGGAGTTCGGCGACGCCGCCCACGTCGTGCTGCACGGGGGCGCGGGCACGGTGGTCTTCTTCGACCCCCGCGGCCTGCACCGCACCGGACGCCCCACCACCCGCGACCGCCTCGTCCTGCACGGACGGTTCGCCACCCGCAGCGCCGACCGCACCGTGCTGCTCCCCGCGGACGCGGGGCCGCGCAGCGCGCTCGCCGACTCCGCGCTGGCCTAGCGTCCGAGCAGCTTGTCGATCAGGCGGGCGAAGAAGCCCTTCCTGACCGGCTCGACGACGGGCGCGGCGACCGGTGCCGCGGGGGCCTCGACGCGCACCGGCGGGACGACGCCCGCGCTGCGGGGGGCCTCCACGACCGGGGCGGGCTCCACGACGACGGGCTTCGCGACGACGGGCTTCGCGACGACGGGCTCGGGGGCCTCGACGACCTCCTCCTCGTGCACGCGGGCGGGGCTGCTCAGCGTGCCCTTGAGCTCCTGGTCGGGGGTGTAGCTCGCCTCACCGAGGATCGACGCGGCGAAGAGCAGCGCGGAGGCCTGGACGGGCGCGACGGTCTGCGCGCCGCGGACGGCGGTGTCCGGGGTTTCGTCGATCGTGGACATGCAGGCGTCTCCCCTGGTGCGGCCGGTCACCCCGACGGTGACCGCTGATCCCCTCATCGACCCTCGCGCCGCGGCGCTGGAGCGACGGGACCGGCTACCACCCGGATAGCCGCACTGGGATCCTCCCCCCATGGACACCTCGGCCCTCAGCCACTCCTTCACCATCGCCCTCCCCGCCTGGGTCGACGACGAACTCGCCGACGTCCCCGACGCCCTGGCGACCCGCGAGGACCGGATGGCCCTCGTGCACCGCCTCGCCGCCCGCAACTTCCGCGAGGGCAACGGCGGCCCTTTCGCCGCCGTGGTGGCCGACTCCACCACCGGGGAGATCGTCTCCGTGGGCGTCAACGTCGTCCTCTCCACCGGGATCTCCTCCGGGCACGCCGAGGTCACCGCCCTCGGCCTGGCCCAGGCCCGCACCGGGTCGTGGGACCTCGGCGCCGACGGTGCCCGTCGCGAGCTCGTCGTGAACTGGCGTCCCTGCGCCCAGTGCTACGGAGCGACCCTGTGGTCCGGGGTCCGCACCCTCGTCGTCGCCGGTTCCGGCCCGGAGCTGGAGGAGATCAGCGGTTTCGACGAGGGCCCCGTCCGCGACGACTGGGCCGAGCAGTTCGAGGCCCGCGGCATCGCCGTCGTCTCCGACGTGCTCCGCGAGGAGGCGCTGGCCGTCTACCGCGACTACGCCGCCCACGTCAGCGCCACCGGCGCGACCGTCTACAACGCCCGCAACGACTGACCCCACGGTGGTTCTGCAGCCATCGGCCGACACGCCGCGCGGGACCCCCGCTCCGACGGCGTGTCGGCCGATGGCTGCAGAACCACTGCGGGCCAACGACTTGTCCACAGGGCCCCCGCCGTCGAGCCCCGGATCGTCCACCCTTGAGCGGTGGATGCGGACGCGGCGGTGGGCCGCTGCGGGGGTGCTGCGCGCTGGGACCGGCTGCGCCACCTGACCACCGCGGATCGACTTCGCACCGCGGTCCGCCGAGGGGTGCTGCGCCGTCCGCTGCCCGGGCTCTACGCCCTCCCGGGGTGCCCGGCCGACGTGCTCGCTGCCGCTGCCGTCCGGGGCGTCCGCTCCTGCCACACCGCCGCGACGGCACTCGGCCTCGCCGTGGTCGATGCGCCCCCGGTTCCGCACGTGACCGCCGGCCGCGGTTCGACGACGGTCTGGCGCGCAGCCCTGGTGCACCGCCGCGACGTCACCGACCTGGACGGCTGCACCGATGTCCTCACCACCGTCCTCGACTGCCTGCGCTGCCTGCCACGTCGCACCGCCCTGGTCCCCCTCGACGCCGCCCTCGCCGCGGGCCGCGTCTCCTGGGAGGACCTGAACCTCGCCGCGAAGGGGATGAACCGCAACGACGACCGCCGGAAGCTGCTGGCCATGGCGGACGAGAAGTCCGGCTCCCCGCTGGAGTCGATCGGGCGCTACGACCTGCTGGAGGCGGGGTACTCCCTGCAGACCCAGGTGGTGCTCGACCCCGCAGGACGGGTCGACTTCCTCGTCGACGGCTGGCTGGTGGTCGAACTCGATGGTCGCCGCACCCACGACGACCCCGTGCAGTTCGCCGAGGACCGCCGCCGCGACGCCGAACTCACCCGCCGGGGGTTCGTCGTCCTGCGCTTCACCTGGACGGCCGTCGTCCGGCGCCGGGAGTGGTGGCTGCAGGTGGTCGCGGACGTCCACGCCCGGGGCCCGCGCTCATGAGGGCCACCCCGCGGCCGATGGAGGGGACGTGCGTGCACCCGAGTCCGAGGAGCTGCGCCCCGGGGACTTCGTGAAGGTGCGGGGCACGACGAACCCCGCCCACCACGGCGGCCGGGCCGTCGTCGTCGCCGTGCACCGCGCGCCCGGCCCGCCCTGGCACGTCGTCTCGCTCGACGTCCGCTACTCCGCCCGGGGCAGCGCGCTGCGGGTCGACCTCGGGGAGCGCGGCGAGCTCGCCCGCTGGGACACCCCGTGGCAGCCGGAGCACACGGTCGAGGACGAACCGCACGACTTCCTCTCCCCCGGGGCGGCCGACGCCTCCGCCCCCGTCTCCCGGCGAAAGCTCGTCGTCGGCGCGCTCGCCGTCCTGCTGCCCCTGACCGCACTGGGCGTCTGGGAGCACGACCGTCCCGACACCGACCCCAACCCCGTCGTCGTCCAGCGGGCCTTCCAGGAAGGGGTCCGCGGGACGGGCACCGCGACCGCTTCGACGTCGCTCCCCGCCCCGACGCCGACCGCGACGACCCGGACCGCGGCGGCCGAGGTCGTCGTCGCCTGGGCGGCCGGCCCGGTGCCCGTGGTGGCCGGCGCCGACGGCTCGAACCCGACCCCGCTGGCGGGGGTCCTGCCCGCCGAGGGGTGCCGCGACGCCTACGTGCACGACCTGATGTCGTACCTGCCGATGGGCCAGCGCGTCGACGTCGCGGGTGCGGGCTGGTACCGCACCGACGACGGGATCGACGTCAACGCGGAACTCGTCCGCACCGGGGTCGCCGTCCCGGACGCCACGACGGCCGGTTCCAGCGCGACCGACGCCGCGAACCTGGCGGCCCTGCAGGACCTGGCGGCCGACGCCCCGCACGACTGCAGCTGACCGGGACTCCCCGAACCCGTTGCGCTGGACGGTCGCGCCGCCAGAGCGGTCGGGAAGACGTCGTGCTCTGCACCCGCCACCGGCGTGAGCACGACGTGCGGAGGGTTCGCCTCCCACGCGAGGCGGACCCTTCGCACGACGGCGTCAGAAGCGGTCGAGCCCCCCGGCCCGGAACTTCGGCTTGAGCACCCGGCTCTGCTCGCGTTCGTGCTTCGCGCGGAGGGCCCGGACCTGCTGGGCGGAGACCCGGAGCCGGCCGGCGAGCTCGGGGTCGAGGGACTCGACCTCGACGGCCAGGCTCGAGAGCTTCTCCGGGTCAGCGTGCGTCGAGCTGTTCTTCGCCTTCTTGAGTTCGGTTTCGGCGTCCTTGAGCAGTCCTGCGTCGGTCATGACTGCCACCTTGCCTCACCCACCGGACGAGTGAGTACCGGAAGAGCGACGTGGCGCCGCCCACCGGCGTCCGATGCGTCCAGATCCCGGCTGCCCAGCACCACGCGGCCCTGCGCGCTGGTGGCCGGCGACCTCGGACGTCGAAGTGCGGGAGATCACCGAGCTTCACCGCGTGCTGGTGGCTCGCAGACGCCGGCCACTCACCCCCGTCAGCAGGCCACCGCACACCAGCTCGACGGTCTCAAGGACCTGGCTGCGGGTTGTCAGGTCAGACCGCAGGAAGATCAGACCCACGATCGACAAGAGCACCATCAGGGACCCGGAGACGACGACTCGAAGCCCGGACGGCGCACGGTCGTCCCGCTGTCGTCGAGAGCACCCGACCGAGGTTGTGCTCGGCGATCCCGGCCATGAACTCCACGTCGGGGAACCCGGTGTCGATGAGTCGCAGCGGACCCTCGACCAGCGACAGGTGCAGCGCCAACCGGTACAGCTGCAGCCGTTCCTCGTCCAGGTCCGGGATGCGCAGCGCCTCGTAGTGCTCGTGGAACCGCATCTCCAGGAACGCGTGCTCCCACTCCACGTCGGCCCACATCAAACCCTCCAGGTCGATGAGCACCGGCCGGCCGGTGGAGTCGATGAGGACGTGGTCCGGGCCGAGCTCGCCATGGGTGAGGCTGTGGGTGGACCCCTCACGCGGCTCGACGGCCGCGGCGCGCCGGCGCAGCGCGTCCTCGACCCGCTCGGCTGCTGCGGCCAGGCGGGGTTCGCGGACAGCGACGGCCACCAGGTGGCGCAGCGCCCGCTGCAGCACGACCTCGTGGAACGGGACGGTCTCCGCACCAGTCATCGGTTCTCCACTGCGCCCGTCGGCGACCTTGCCGTAGCGGCTGCTCGTGGTGGTAGCCATCCGCAGCAGGAAGCCCTTGAGTTCGGCCAGGAGCGGGACCGCCGAGACCGGATCGTCGGCGAGCACCGCCTCCAGTGAGCGACCGGTGACGTCCTCGACGACCGCGCAGTCCGCAGGCAGGTCCGCACCGCGGTGCTCGGCGTGCAGCACCGCGGGGACGCGCACGTCGACGGCCCTGAGGTGTTCGTAGGCACTGGTCAACAGGGTCATCCCGTTCGCCGGCGTGAACGGCTCGACGTCCGCCGCCGGGTCCGTCGAGGTGCTCCACCAGTCCTCGTCCTCGTGCCAGACGTAGAGCACGACCGAGGTCCCGGTGGTCGTGGTGACCCGGAAGACGCCCTTCTTGGTGCCACCACGGAGGCGCTCCACGTTCTCCACCTGCACCGCTCGCCCCAGGGCGGTGGTGCACAGGCGTTCCACGGTCGAACGGTTCAGCAGCTCCTGGTCCACCGACCACTGCCCACCGGTCGGCGTCGACCGGGTCACCTCCGGCGACCCCGACGGACCGGCCCAGTTCCGGCGGAGCGCGTGACGCTCTCGAGCGCCGCCTCCACGAGTTCCCCGACGGCGCCGGGCGAGTAGTTCCGTTCGACGTGCGCCCGCGCCCGCGGCGCGAGTTCTGCCCGGAGTTCCAGACCCTGCAGCACCGCCGCGGCGAGGTCCGCGGGTCCGGTGGACGCGGCGATCGTGCGGGGGTCCAGCGAACCTGCGACCTCCGGGTTCGCCCCGACGGGGGTCGCCACGACGGGGACCCCGCTGGCGAAGGCCTCGACGGTGACGATGCCGAAACCCTCCATCTCCAGGGTGGGCAGCACGAAGAGGTCCGCGGCCCGGTACAGCTCGGGCAGGTCCGCGTCGGCCACGAAACCGGGGAACACCACGTGATCGGCGATCCCGAGTTCGCGGGCCCGGCGACGGAGTTCCTCGGCGAGGTACCCGGTTCCGCCGACGACGAGCTGCACCCCGGGGTGTTCGGTCCGCAACGCCGGCACGGCGGCCAGCAGGTTCTCCAGCCCCATCCGCCGGACGAGGCGCCGCACGGTCAGCAGCACCGGTGAACCCGTCAACCCGAAACGAGCCCGGGCCGCGGCTGCAGAGCCGGGCGCGAACCGGGGCAGGTCAACGGCGAGCGGGACGACGTCGACGCGGGCCCGGACCCCCGGGTGCACCTGCTGCAACAACCGCCGCACGTACCAGCTCGTCGCCAGCGTCCGGGCGGAACCCTCGATCGCGACGCGTTCGGCCCGGCGGGTGAGGTCGGCGACCGCTCCGGACGTGACCCGGACGAAGGGGTACTTCCCGCCGGCCGCGTCGAGTCGCACCTCGAGCGAGGACGGCGCGTGGAAGCGGAGCACGGTGCGCTCGCCGAGCCCCGCGCGGACGGCGGCCGCGGCGTGGAACGTCGAGTGGGCGTAGACCGCGTCGAAACCCTCGCGGGCGTCGAGCGAGCGCAACCACCCCGGGACCTGCAGCGTCGTCGTCAGCGGGTGCGCGTAGTAGCCGCGGCTCCCCCGCGCGGGGGCCGGGTGGCGCAGCAGACGGTAGTGCCCCCGGTCCTCGACGAGGGGCCGGGCCGGGTCGTGCCGGCGGACGAGGAGCGTGACCTCGTGACCGCGGCGGGCGAGTTCGTCGACCTCGACCAGGACCGAGGACGCCACCCCACCACGGTGCTCGGGCGGAACTCCGTCGGTGATCACGAGCAGGCGCACAGGGGCAGCCTGCCAGAGCGGGACGACCGGCCGCCGTGAGCCGGGCGCGGGAACCTCAGGGAGCCGGGAAGCGGGGCAGGAGACCGGCCCGCTCGAAGCCGATCAGGGCGGCACCGACCCTCCCGGCGTCGGTCCCCCACCGGGCCGTCGCGAGCGGCGGCGGCGCGCGCCAGACGAAGAGTTCCGACAGGGCCGCGGCCAGCGGCTCCAGCAGCGACCCCCCGGCCCCGGAGACCCCGCCACCCAGCACCACCTCCGCGGGGTCGAAGAGCATCGTCAGCCCGTGCAGGGCCAGCGCCAGGGCCTCGACGGCGTCGCGCCACACGGCGTCCGCGTCGGCGTCGCGGCCCAGCAACCCCACGACGTCGGCGGTGGTCACCGCGCCCCGCCCACCGCGGGCCAGGTAGCGCCGGACGACGGCCGCCCCGGCCGCGTAGGCCTCGAGGCAGCCACGCTGACCGCACGGGCAGAGTTCCCCGCCGGCGTGGACGACGACGTGGCCGAACTCCCCGGCCGAACCCGAGGAGCCCTCGACGACGCGACCGCCGACGACGAGCGCCGCGGCGATCCCGGTCCCGATGGGCACGAACGCGAAACTCCCGCTCGCGCCGGAGGCGAGGTGCTCCGCTCGCCCCGCCGTCCGCGCGTCGTGCCCGACGGCGACGGGCAACCCGGTGAACTCCTCCAGCGTCGCCCGCAGCGGGTAGGAGTTCCAGCCGAGGTTCGAGGCGTAGACGATCGTGCCGCTCGACTCGTCGACCGTCCCGGGGGTCACGACCCCGACGGCCACGGGTTCCGCCCCGGCGGCCCGGGCGTCCTCGGCCAGCACCCCGAGCAGCGCGCGCAGGTTGTCCTCGGGGGCCCGCCCCGGCGAGACGGTGGGGCTGTGCCGCAAGGAGACCGTCGATCCGTGGAGGTCCACGACCGAACCCTTCAGGCCGGTTCCGCCCACGTCGACCGCCAGCACGGTCGGACCGATGTCCACCCGGCGACCCTAGCCCACCACCCCCCACCCGGCCCGCTCGCTCACCCCCGACCGGCGATCGTGCAGGGACTCCCAGCAGGATCGCGGTGGGACGTCGGCGACCGCACGAGACGACGGGGGAATCGGAGGGAGGAGCTGCCTGGTTCGCCGACCTGGAACTCTCCGGCGGCATCGTGCTCGTCGACCACGTCGTGCACGTGGCCGACCTGCTCGACGCGTGGCTGGGCGCGGAACCCGTCTCGGTGACGGCGGTGACCAACCGCGTGGGGAACGCGGCCGGTGGCCGCCCGCTGCAGCTCCCCCACGGCGCGGACCCCGACGCCGTGCGTTCGAGCGTCCAGCCGCAACCGGACATCGGGGTCGGGATGCGGACGACCCGGATCGTGCTGGCGGCTCAGGAGTCCGCGCGGAGCGGGCGCACTACCTGCTGAGCCAGCCGTTCCAGGTCGGCGAGGCGGGAACCGGGCCACCCGTGGACGAGTTCGCGCCAGACCGGGGGAACCGCCCCGGCACCCCAGCGGGCCCCGAGCAGCCCGCCGGCGATCGCGGCCACGGTGTCGGTGTCGTTCCCGCCGCGCACCGCGTCCTCGAGAGCGAGGCGGAAGTGCGACGCGGGGTCGGCCGTCGGGACGGGGGTCGTCACGATCGCCGACCACGCCGCCTGCAGCGCCTGGACCACCCAGCCGTTCTGCGGGAAGTCGCGGGGCCGGGAGACCTCGGCGACGTCGATGCGCCCCGCCCACAGGTCGCGGCGGGATCCCGGCAGGAGGTCGAGTCCACCGCGGAGGTCGAACTCCCCCGCCAGGACCGCGTGCCGCACCGCCGCGCACCACAGGACGCAGGCGTCACCGGCCTCCGGGTCGGCGTGGGTGAGGTCGCTCACGGCCCGGGCGCTCACGGCCAGCTCCTCGGGGGAACTGCCGCCGTCGAGGTGGGCGAGGACGACCGGCGCGGTCCGCATCAGCGACCCGTTCCCGGCCGTGCGCCCCGTCTCGGCGTGCAGCGCAGCGGCGGCGGCGCGGCAGTCGGCGGCGAGGCCGTCGGCGGTGCCGGACGGGGCCCGCAGCCGCCCGAGGACGGCCCGGGTCTGCGCCCCCACGTCCTGGGCGTCACGCGCCCACCCGACCCAGGCGGCCACGATCCCGTCGAGGGTCGCGTCGTCGGTGAGGGGGCGACCGGCCGCGACGGCCTGCAGGACCGGCACCGCCATCGAGGTGTCGTCGGTCCACTCCCCGGGGGCCCAGTCGAACACCCCGCCACCCACCATCTCCACGGGCGTCTCGTCCGCGAGGGGCGGACCGAACTCGTACCCCGCGCCCAGCGCGTCCCCGCAGGCCGTCCCCGCGACGATCCCGGCGGCTCTCGACCCGTCCACGTCCACCTCGGAGTCCACAGGGTCATCCTCCCCCGCACGGACGAACGGTGCCGGGTGGGCCGGGCCGTCCCGCTCCTGGTGCTCCTGCTCGCCGCGTGCGGGGGTTCCCCGGCGGGTGCGCCCGCCCCTCGTCCTCCCCGGCTCCCTCCGCCGGGACGGTCGTGGGGTTCCGGGCCTGCGAGGAGACCCCGGCGGCGCCGGGGACGACACACCTGCAGGCCGTCGACCACGTGGAACTGCCGCCCTGCTCCCCCGACCTGCCGGGCCTGTCCGGACCGGTCCTGGTGCGGCACGTGACGACTCTGCACCTGCCCACCGGATCGGTGCTCGCCGCCGACGGCTACGAGGCGGTGCAGGGCTTTCCGATCTCCGCGGCGGATCCGTTCGTGGTCTCCGAGGGACCCGTCGACGCGCAGGTGACCGCCTCGATCTGGGAACCCGGTGACGGCCGGCGGGTGGCCTGGCTCGAGCTCTCCTTCGGCGACGCCGTTCCCGTGCGGTGGGAGACCGTCGACGCGCTGGGGATCGTCACCGACGGCGGCAGCGGCGGGTTCTGGTCGCCGACCGCCGCGGCGGTGGAACCGTCCGAGGATCCGAGCGACGGGGTCGAGGACGGGATCGTGTTCAGCACCGGGATCGGGGACGGCGGGTACCCGACCTGCGCCGGCCGCGACGCGGACGGGAACGTGGTGGCGTTGCTCAACGACGGGGGCATGCCCTGGGCGACGGCGGGGTTTCCGGGGACCCCGCCGCCGGACTACGTGGAACCGGCCTGAGGGGAACGAGCGTCCTGGACCAGTTCGACCGCGGCGTCCATGGTCCGCGCGGCCTCGTCGGTGTCGACCCGGGCGAGGACCATGGCGCTGACGACGAGGGCGGCGCAGACCCGCGCCAGCCGGTCCTGGTCCTCGGCCGACAGCGACGGCGCGTACGCGGCCACCCCGCGGGCCATGGCCGCGTGCAGTTCCCGGCGGTAGCCGAGCACCACGTCGGCGATCTCGGGCTCACGTCCGATCGGGGCCGTCGCGGCGTTGAGCAGCAGGCAGCCGCTCTGCAGGGCCGGGACGCGTCCGTCGGCGAAGACGGCGCGCAGGCCGTGGAGGTAGTCGAGCAGTGCCCCGGGCTGCACGTCGGGCCCGGCGAGCGGCCGCAGCCGCGGCCGGATGACCTCGTCGAGGTAGCTCTGCACGGCGGCGTCGAACAGCCCGCGCTTGCTGCCGAACGCGTGGTAGAGGCTCGAACGGCGCAGTCCGGTGGCGATCTCGATCTCCGGGACGGAGACGTCCTCGAACCCCCGGTCCCAGAACAACGCGCGCACCGCGCGCACCACCTCGTCGGTGTCGAACGTCTGGACTCTTCCCACGTGGCGCCCCCTCTCGGGAGCAGTCTATAGTGGAACGACCGTTCCAAAGACTTGAGGAGTCCTCGTGCTGATCGCCGCCCTGACCGTGACCGGCATCGCGGCTCTCGTGCACGTGTACGTCTTCGTCCTGGAATCGCTGCTCTGGACCACACCGCGGGCGCGGGCGGTCTTCGGTCTCGACGAGCAGACGGCCCGCACGACGGCTCCGATGGCGTTCAACCAGGGTTTCTACAACCTGTTCCTCGCCCTCGAGATCTTCGCGGGGATCGTCGTGCACGCCACCGGCCGGCACACCGTCGGCGCCGTCCTCGTGCTCGTGGGGACGCTCTCCATGGTGGCAGCGGGGATCGTCCTGCTCGCCTCCGACCGCTCCAAGGTCCGCCCCGCACTGATCCAGATCCTCCCCGCGCTCATCGGCAGCCTGCTGCTGATCGCATCCCTCACCACCGACTGAAGGAGTCAGTTCCTGTGACGTCCAGCACCCAGGTCCAGCTCGTGAACCGCCCCCAGGGGTGGCCGACCGCGGACGACTTCCGCACGGTCACGATCGAGCTCCCCGACCTCGGCCCCGGCCAGGTGCGGGTCCGCAACGAGTTCGTCTCCGTCGACCCCTACATGCGCGGCCGGATGAACGACGTCCGCAGCTACGTCCCGCCGTACGCCCTGGGCGAGACGATGACCGGCGGCGCCATCGGCCACGTCGAGGAGTCCACCAGCGAGGACCTCCCCGTCGGTTCGCTGGTCGTCCACGGGTTCGGCTGGCGCGACGTCGCCCAGGGCGACGCGTCGGGCTTCCGCAGGGTCGACGCGATCCCCGGCGCCCCCAACTCCCTGCACCTCGGTGTCTTCGGCATGATCGGCATGACGGCGTACGCGGGCCTCACCGCGGTCGCCGGTCTGCGCGAGGGGGACACCGTCTTCGTCTCCGGTGCCGCGGGTGCCGTCGGGACCGCCGTCGGTCAGATCGCCCGTCTGCTCGGCGCGAAGACCGTCATCGGTTCGGCGGGCACGGCCGAGAAGGTCGCCCTGCTGCAGGAGAAGTACGGCTACGACCGGGCCGTGAACTACAAGGAGGGTGCGATCCGCGAACTCCTCGCCGACGCCGCCCCCGACGGCATCGACGTGTTCTTCGACAACGTCGGCGGCGACCACCTCGAGGCCGCGCTCGACGCGTTCAACGACCACGGCCGGGCCGCGTTGTGCGGGTCGATCTCGCGCTACAACGCCACCGGACCCGCCGCCGGGCCGGACAACCTCTCGAACCTCGTCACCCGCAAGCTGACCCTGCGCGGGTTCATCGTGGGTGAGCACCAGGACCTCGCCGGGGAGTTCGGCACCCGCATGGCCGGCTGGTTCGCCGAGGGGAAGATCGCCTACGACGAGACCGTCGTCGACGGGATCGAGAACTCCGTCGAGGCGTTCCTGTCGATGATGCGTGGCGCCAACACGGGGAAGATGCTCGTCCGCGTCTGATCGCCGTTCAACGCAGAAGAGCGCCGGTGACCGTGAGGTCGCCGGCGCTCTTCAGTTCGTCATCACATCGGGGGCATGAGCACCGAGTCGACGAGGTAGACGGTCGCGTTCGAGGTCTGCACGTTGCCGCAGATGACGTTCGTGGAACCGTCGATGGTCAGCTTGTCCGGCGTACCGGCGACCTTCACCGAACCACCCTGGACGGTCGGAACCGTGCCCGCGTCGAGCAGCTGCTGCGGGTCCATCTTCCCGGCCACCACGTGGTAGGTCAGGACGCTGGTCAGCGTCTTCGCACCCTCGGGCGTCTTCAGGGACGCGACGGTGTCGGCGGGCAGCTTCGCGAACGCGGAGTCGATCGGGGCGAAGACGGTGAACTCACCGCTGTTCAGGGTGTCGACCAGGTTCACGTCCGGGTTCAGCTTGCCGGAGACGGCGGCGACGAGCTGGGTCAGCAGCGGGTTGTTCGACGCGGCGGTCGTCACGTTGGCGGCGGCCATGCCACCGACGGAACCGGCACCGCTGGGAACCTGGGCGGCGTAGTCGGCGCAGCCGGGGCCGATCGGGTCGGTCGAACCGGCCATCGCGGCGCTGGAGGTCATCGACTCGCTCGGGGAAGCCATCGCCGAGCTGCTGCTGGAGGTGGTGCTGGAACTCGTGGTCGAACCGGCGGTGTCGTCGGAACCGCCACAGGCCGAGAGGCCAAGACCCATCGCCCCGGCCAGAGCCAGGACCGAGAACGTGCGCTTGCGAGTCGTGGTCATCATCAGGTCGTAGCTCCTCAAGGGTGCTTCCCCCGTCAGGACCGACGGCGGATCGTGCGTACAACTTCAGTTCGGCGCCGACCCACCAGAGGATTGGTTCCCTCCCACCGTCGGCCAGCACCCGGTCCACCGCGCGCCCAGAACCCGTTGAATGACGATCCGTTACTTGATCGTCACCAAGAGTGGCGTCGGTCAGACGACGGTGAAGAACTTGCTGGGCTGTCCCGACGAACCGTCCGGGATCGGCTGCACGACGTCCTCGGTCTGCACCTGCCCCGCGCCGTCCGTCGAGCGGACCCGCACCGTGTGACTGCCCTTCTCGGCGTTGTCGTAGGCGTAGGTCCATTGGACCCAGGTGTTCGCGTTCACCGACGGGACCAACGTGGCCTCGGCCCAGTCGCCGTTGTCGAGGGACACCTCGACCTTGCTGATCCCCCGCGTCTGCGCCCAGGCGACCCCGGCGATCGGCACCGTCTGACCCGAGGCGACCTTGGCGAAGGAGGCGGGCACGTCGATGCGGGTGGCCGTCTTGATGGGCGCCTTCTGCGCCCAGCCGCGGTCCGTCCAGTAGGCGGTCTTCGCGTCGAACCGGGTGACCTCGATGTCGGTGATCCACTTGCAGGCCGAGACGAAGCCGTAGAGGCCGGGGACGATCATCCGGGCCGGGAACCCGTGGACGTCGGTCAGCGGCTCACCGTTCATGGCGACGGCGATCATCGAGTCGCGGCCGTCGGTGGCGTCCGCCACCGGGGTCGAGATGGTGAAACCGTCGACGGAGGTGGAGAACAGCATGTCCGCGTCGGCCTTGATCCCGGCCCGGTCCAGCAGGGTGGTCAGGGGCACGCCGAGCCAGCGGGCGTTGCCGACGAGGTTGCCGCCCACCTCGTTCGACACGCAGGTCATGGTCATCCACCGTTCGACGAGGTCCTCCTTCAGGAGGTCGTCGAAGGTCACCGTGACCTCGCGGTCGACCATGCCGTGGATGCGCAGCGTCCACGACGAGATGTCGACCTGCGGCACGGAGAGGGCGGTGTCGACGCGGTAGAAGTCCTTCGCGCTCGTCACGTACGGCGTGATCCCGTCGATCGAGTCCAGCCCCGGGGGTAGCGAGGGTGCCGCCGAGACGGGTTTGGGCAGCACGATGTCCGCGCGCGAGGCGGCCACGGACTTCGAGCGGTTCACCAGGACGCCACTACCGGCGGTCACGGCCGCCGCGCCGGCGACGGCACCGAACAGCACCGACCGACGCGACAGCGGTCCCCGCGCGGCCGGGGCGCGACCGGTCAGGGCGTGGATCAGCAGCACCAGGGCGGCGGCCCCGGCCAGGGTCCCGACGGCGGACGGCATCCAGCTCAGCGAGGTCGCGTCCGGGCGGTGCACGCTGGCGCCGACGGCCGCGAGACCCAGGAGGACGACGAGGCCGAGGCCGACCCGCAACCAGCGCAGCGCGACGAGGCCGATGACGGCGAAGAGGATCACCAGGGTGGCGTAGAGGCTGCCCAGCAGGACCGCCTTGTCGGACTGCCCGAACTGCCGGATCGCCCACTCCTTCAGCCACTCCGGCGTCCGGGCGATGAACTCCTGCCCCACCCCGTAGACGGGGTCGGCCGAACGGGTGACGAGCGTCGCGAGCAGCGCGCCGACCCCCAGGGTGGTGGCGCCGGACAGGAGACCGGCCAGCACCGCCAGCAACCGTCGACCGTGTCGCCCCTGCCGGCCCGGAGCCTGCGGTCCTCGTTCGCGTTGCTTCAGCACGCCGTTCTCCCCTCCGTGCCGCAGCGAGCTGCCGGGGCACCACTCCTCTGTTCGGAGCGGGGAGTCCTCTGGATCCTCGCGTCACCCTGCGGGTGCGTCCTGCGGGTGCGTGTCGCGTCGGGCGGAGGCGTCGACGTGGGCAGGACCGTCGAGCGGGGTGCCGCGTCGCCGGTGGACCACGGCGATGGCCAGGGCGAGCACGACCCACCCGGGCCAGGCCAGGACGGTCGCCTCGGAACCCTGCTGGGCGGGAACCAGGAACGCCGCGAGCAGCAACGAGGTGGACGCGTTCATCGCCCCGTGGGCCAGGGCGCCGGCCCAGACCGTCCCGGTGCTCTCCCTGACCCACGCGAGCAGGGTTCCGATCAGCACCGTGCTGAGCACCATCAGGGGGATGCTCACCGGGCTCGTCGTGCCGTAGTTGTAGCCCAGCAGCAGCAACGGAGTGTGCCACAGACCCCACAACGCGCCGTTCAGCAGGTTCGCCCGCACCGGCCCCAGCGGACGCAGGGCGTGGAACAGGAAACCCCGCCAGCCGATCTCCTCCCCCACCGCGGTGACGCCGATGACCACGGTCGTCAGCGGGATCGCCAGCAGCGAGGACGACGCGTCGGGGTTCACCCGGAGGTCGACGAGCCCTGCCGCGGCGGCCACGAGCATCGCCGCCGCGGCCAGCACGATCCCGCCGCCGGCCGCGGCGAGCGCCCGCAGCGCGGTGCGCCGCCAGGACAGCGGTCCGACGAGTCCCAGCACCTCCCGCGGGTTCGCGGGGCGCAGGACGCCGAACACCGTCACGAGGGCGGCCAGGGTGGGGGTCGTCATGACGACGGCCCCGATGACGAAGAAGTGCGGGTTCTGCAGACCACCGCCGAGGTAGAGCGGGAGGCTCGCCAGCCAGGCCCCGCCGAGGGCCAGGACGGCGAACAGACCCACCGCCCGCCAGGGGACCGTGCGCTCGGCGGTCACCGGCGACGCACCCGGGCCACGACGAGGGCGGTGGCGCAGCCCAACGTCACGAGGCCGCAGGCGATGCCCACGGCGAGCGGCAGGACGCCGGCGGACGCCAGCACGTTCAGCAGGACCGCGACGGTGAGCACGGCCCACAACAGGGGGACGGCGGGACCGCGGTGCAGGTTCGTCGGTTCGGACACGGGGAGCTCCTCGGGTGGGGGGCGTTCGGTACCCCTCGACCCTGCTGCGGCGCACGGGGGCCGGACGATCCCCCGCGCTACCCGGGCGAGGTGCAGCAGGCTGTACTCCTCACCCGTCCCGGGTTGCACCAGCGGAGACCGGCGGACACCGACGCCGTCGACCTCGTACCGTCACGGCGTGCCCGTGGAACCCCCCGAGAACCCCAGCGCCCTGTCCGCGCTCCGCCGGGGCACCGCCACGACGAGAACGGCGGTCGCCCGTCTCGGGGGCGGCCTCGGAACCTCCTTCCTCGCGGGTCTCCTGCTGGTGTGGGTCGTCGTCGTCGGGGTCCTGTGCGTGGTCGGGATCGGCCTCCTCCTGCTCCCCGGTGCCCTGCGGACCCTGCGCCGCCTGAGCGACCGGGAGCGCGAACGGCTGCGGCGCAACCGTTCCACGATGCTGCCGGCCGGCCCCGTCCCGTCCGGGTCGCGTGCGGCGGTGCGGGACGCGGCGGTGCGGCGGGAACTGCTGTGGCTCCCCGTGCACGCCACCTGGGGCCTCCTGCTCGGCCTCGTCGGGGTCCTGCTGCCCGTCTACGCGCTGCGCGACCTGTCGTTCCCGTTGTGGTGGACACTGGTTCCCGCGGACGTGGACGCCTCCCCGTGGTGGTGGACGGTGGACGGCTGGCCCTCCGCCGCGGCGGTCGCCCTGCTGGGTCTCGGGTGGGCGGCGCTCACCGTGGGGGCCTCCCCGCGGTTGGCGCGGTGGCAGGCCGCACCGGGGCTGAGGTTGCTGGCGCCGCCACCCGGCACCGACCTGTCCCTGCGGGTGGCGGAGCTGAGCGCGACCCGCGCGGCCGCCCTCGACGCCCACGTCGCGGAACTGCGCCGCATCGAGCGGTCGCTGCACGACGGGGCGCAGAACCGGCTCGTCGGGGTCACGGTGATGCTCGGTGCGGCCCGCCGTTCCCTGAACCGTCCCGGTGCCGATCCCGCCACGACCGACGAACTGCTGGAACGGGCCCAGAGCGCCGCCGAACAGGCGCTGGCGGAACTGCGCAGCGTCGTCCGGGGGATCCTGCCGCCGGTCCTGGAGGACCGGGGTCTCGCGGGGGCGGTCACCGGCCTCGCCGCGGCCTGCCCGGTGCCGTGCCACGTCGAGGTCGACGTCCCGGGCCGGTGCCCGGCCTCGGTCGAGGCGACGGCCTACTTCGTGGTGGCCGAGGCGCTGACGAACGTGGCCCGGCACAGCGGCGCTCGCTCCGCCACGCTCACCGTGCGACGCCGGGGGGCGGAACTGCTGGTGCGGGTCACCGACGACGGCCGGGGCGGGGCCGACGCGGCCGCGGGGTCGGGGTTGTCGGGGATGCTGCACCGCGTCCGCGCCCACGATGGCAGGCTGGAGCTGACCAGCCCACCCGGTGGTCCGACCGAGGTGGAGGTGTGGTTGCCGTGCGCATCGTGATCGGCGAGGACGACGCGCTGCTGCGCGAGGGTCTGGCCCTGTTGCTGCGGGCCGAGGGCCTGGACGTCGTCGCGACGGCGGCCGACGCCGAGGAACTCCTGGCGGCCGTCGAGGAACACCTGCCCGACGTCGCGATCGTCGACGTCCGGATGCCCCCCACCCACACCGACGAGGGGATCCGGGCCGCCGTCGAGGCCCGTCGCCGGCACCCGGAGCTCGCGGTGCTGGTGCTGTCCGCCTACGTCGAGCAGGCGTTCGCGACGGAACTCCTCGCGGGGGGCGCACGCCGGCTCGGGTACCTGCTGAAGGAACGGGTCGGGCGCGTGGAGGAGTTCCTCGACGCCCTGCACCGGGTCGCCGAGGGCGGGACCGCGGTCGATCCGGAGGTCGTCGGGCAGCTGCTCACCCGCACCCGCCCGGACGCCGGGCTGGACCGGTTGTCGGCGCGCGAACGCGAGGTGCTGGAACTCATGGCCGAGGGTCTGGGGAACTCCGCGATCGCGTCGCGGTTGTTCGTCACCGACGGCGCCGTGCACAAGCACATCCGCAGCATCTTCGCGAAGCTCGACCTCTCCCCCACCGACGAGGTGGACCGCCGGGTGGCCGCGGTCCTGCGGTTCCTGCGCACCGCGGAACAGAGGTAGTGCAGGCACCACCCCGACCGGGTCGCCTGCGGGACTGACCCGCGCGCCGGGTTCCGGTGGACTGGTCGACATGACCACCACCGCCCTGCGGGTCCGCCCGCCCGGGGTCGTCTCCCGGCACCCCCTCGTCGCGTTCTTCACCCTCGCGTTCGGCCTCAGCTGGCTGGCGTGGATCCCGTACGTGCTGTCCGGCAACGGACTCGGGGTCCTGCCCTTCTCGTTCCCGGCCCTCCTGGGAACCTCGCAACTCCTGGGCGTCCTCCCCGGCGCCTACCTCGGCCCGGTGACCGCGGCCTTCGTGGTGACGGCTCTCGTGGAGGGACGCCCGGGTCTGCGTTCCTGGCGCGGCCGGCTGTTGCGCTTCGGCGTCGGCTGGCGGTGGTACCTCGGGGTCGGCGTCGGCGTGCCGGTCTCGATCCTCGCCGCGACGTTCGTGCTCCCGCAGGCGTGGGAGGCGGTGCGCCCGGTCGGCGTCCTGCTGCTGGTGAGCTACCTGCCGATGCTCGCGCTCCAGGTCGTCACGACCGCGCTCGCGGAGGAACCCGGGTGGCGCGACTTCGCCCTGCCCCGCCTGCAGACGCGTTTCGGCGCGGTCCCCGGGACGGTCCTCCTCGGCCTGCTCTGGGGCGCGTGGCACCTGCCGCTGTTCCTCACCGAGTGGGGCGGCTGGCCCGACTTCTCCTGGACGCACCCGGCGCTGTTCATCGCGTCCTGCGTTCCGCTGAGCCTCGTGATGACCTGGGTCTTCAACCGGAGCGGGCAGAGCGTCCCGCTGGTGATGCTGCTGCACGCGGGGATCAACAGCACCTACACGCTGTTGTGGCCCGCGATCTTCCCCGCGCTCGACGGGGACCAGGACACGCTGGTGGTGCAGTTGTTCGCCACCACCGTCGCGACGCTGGTGCTGATCGTCGCCACCCGGGGTCGGCTGGGGGCACCCACCCGGCCCTGAGCGCGACGACGCCGGTCAGTCCTGCGCGACGTAGGACCCGAACCTCGTCGCCGCCGCCGCGGGCACCGAGGGTTCACCACCGAAGACGACCCCGGTGGTGAGGGGTTTCGCGGCGTCCAGCGCGGTGAGCGCGGCCGCGGCCGAGGTCGACAGGTCGGAACCGCTGGTGAGCAGCAACGGCCCACCGAGCAGACCCATCGCCGCGGAACCCACGAGCGCGTCGGGCCAGTTGTCACCCGTCGCGACCCCCGCGGCCTTGGTCGCGGTGCCCGTCGTGAACTTGCGGGCGACGAGGTTCGCGGTGTCGAACCGGTCGACCCCGACGATGGCCCGCGCGGAACTCCCGCCCGAGGCGGGGAGGGTCTTCGCCGCCTCGGCCGCAACCCCGCCGACGGGGACGACCCGCGAACCCGTCGCGTCGTGCGCGGCGAGGTAGGCGGCGGTGGCGGCGGGCATGACGGGGCCGTCGGTGAGCAGGACGATCCCGCCGGTGCGGGCGGCCAGCGCCGACACCGCGAGGCCGTCGGGGAAGTTCACCCCGCTGGCGAGGTAGATCGGCGCGGTGTCGGTCCCCGGAGCCCGGGCCGTGACCTCGTCGGCGATGCGGGTGGCCGTCTCGAACCGGTCGTCACCCGAGAGCCGCACGACGCTGAAGTTCGGCGACAACGCCGCGAGGGAGGTCGCGACCCCGGTGGAGACGGTTCCGCTGCCGCCGAGGACGTAGATCGTCCCGCCGGGCGCGAGGACGCGCGAGATCTCGGTCCCCACGGCCGGGGTGAGCTTGTCGGACTCGGTGAGCAGCAGCGGCGCCGACGTCGCCGAGGCCAGGCGGGCCCCGGCGAGCGCATCCGCGTACTTGTACCCGGCCGAGACCATGACGGAACCCGCGGAACCCGTCGTCGGGAACAACGCCTTCGAGGAGTTCACGGCCGTCTCGAGGCGGTCCTTGCCGGAGAGCCGGCTGACCGGGACGTCCAGGACGGGTTTCTTGACGGTCGCGTACGGCGTCACCGCGGTGGACGCCGCCGACGCGGTCCCCGTGCCGAAGGAGTTCGTCGCGGCGACGGTGAACGTGTACTTCGACCCGTTGGTCAGTCCGGTGAGGACCTGGGTCGTGGCCTGGGTGGCGGAGAACGCGACGGGGGTCTGGGCGACGCCGTCCTTGTACGGGGTGACCTTGTACCCGGTCACCGCGGGGGTCGTCGTGGGGGTCGTGGACGCCGCTGCGGCGGCCCAGGTGACGACCGCACGGCCGTCGCCCGCGACGGCCGTCGGCGCGGCCGGGGCGGCGGGGAGGGCACCGACGGTCAGGGTGATGACCTGGTCGTCGTGGCCCGCGCTGCTCGCCGCGCGGAGGGTGAACGTGAGGGTCCCGGGAGTGTCCGGCGTGCCGGTGACCACACCGGTGCCGGCCGAGACCGACAGCCAGGTCGGCGCGTCACTGAGCAGCGACCAGGTCGGGGTGGGACTGCCGGTCGCCGTGGCCCTGTACGTCCACGGCACCTTGACCGCCGCGGTGACGGACGGCGCCGAGGTGACGCGCGGCGCGGCGGGGTCGGCCGTCGACGTCAGGGTGTAGACCTGCGGCGAGGCGCCGCCGTCGGCGACCCAGATCGTTCCCGAGTTGTTCGTGAACACCGCCGCGGGACCTGAGTAGGTGCCGTTGTCGCTGAGCTTCGAGACGGCTCCGGCGGTGGAGATCTTCCTGATCTGGGCACCGGTCGGGTCGTTCGCGTAGACGGTGCCGTTCAGGTCGACCGCGAGGGACGTCGGCCCCCCGGTCCCGCTGACGACGTTGTTCGCGAAGATCGACAGCACACCGGTGGGCGTGACCTTCTCGATCGTGCGGTTGCCGGTGTCGGCGATGTAGAGGTTCCCGGTGCTGTCCAGGGTCAGCCCGCTGGGCGTGTTCAGCTGGGTACCGTTCGCCGGGCCGGCGACGGGAGACCCCTGGAACCCCGTCCCCGCGAAGATCGACAGCGCACCCTTCGAGTCGACCTTCTCGACCTGGTTGTTCCCCGAGTCCGCGACGTACACGTTCCCGTCGGTGTCGACCGCCACGCCCGTCGGGTCGTGCAGCGGCGAGGTCAGCCCCGTACCGATCTTGGCGGGACCCTCCACGCCCGAGCCGGCGACGACCGTCAGCGTGCTCGGGAGCACCAGCTTGAGGACCTGGTCCTTGCCCTGGTCGGCGATGTACAACCCACCGTCCGGTCCGAACGCGAGGCCTGCAGGGGCCGCGAGCTTGCCGTCCGCCCCGGCCACGACCTCGACGGTGTGATCCGACTTGATGCGCTTGATCGTGTGGTCGCTCGGGTCCGAGAAGAAGACCGTCCCGTCGGAGGAGACCGCGATCCCGGTGGGTGCGCCGTAGGTCTGCCCCGCGGTGATCATCCCCGTCACGCCGTAGTCGTACCCCGGGTACGGGGTCGCGGCCTGCGCGCTCGCCCCACCGGCCACGGCCGCCGCGGGCAACGACATCGCGAGCAGCCAGGTGGCGGTCCGGCGCAGTCGACGCGGGACGGAGGTGCGCGTGGAGGCAGGGGTCACGCCGGTCCATCGGCAGCGGGAGGGCCGACGTGAAGGACCTGCCCGTACGTGCAGCCGAGCGCGTCCACCGTGGCGGGTCCGCGACAGATTGATGCTCTCCGGTCCTCAGCTCGTGGTCGCAACGCGTCGAACCTTTCAAGTAGGCAGCAACGCGGTCGTCCAACCCTGGTCGACCGATCCGTTCGAAGGGGATTGCGGTGTCGCGAGGACTCGAGCACGAGAGCGGTACGGGGAAGCCCGGCCGGCGTTCGTGGTTCGCCGACCGGTCCGTCGGCACGAAGATCACTGCGGTGGTCGTGCTGGGCACGGTCGTCTCCGGGACGGTGCTGGGGGTCGGGCTGACGGGACTGCACAGCGTCAGCGACCGCGCGAGCGCCACCTACGAGCGGTCGACGGTTCCCAACGCCGAGCTGGCCGGCGTCCGCGCCGCGACCCTGCAGACCCAGCGCGACCTCGCGAACCTGGCGCTCGCCTCGGACGACATCGCCTACGCCGACCTGAAGACCCGCATCGGCGAGGACGACACGCAGCTCGACGCCCGCGTGAAGAGCTTCGAGGGACGTTCCCTCACCACCGCGCAGCGGCAGGCGCTGAAGCGCTTCGACGTCTGGTGGAGCGCGTACCGCAACACCCGCGACGACTTCCTGCTTCCCTTCGCCGAGTCCGGTGACCGGGAGAGCTTCCAGACGCTCTACCTGGGGAACCTGTCCGTGCTGGCCGCGAACGCGTCGTCGGAACTCTCGACCCTGGAATCGCTCGGCGCGAAGACCGGTGAGGCGTCGTCGGCCGCGGCACAGGACACCTACCGCCGGGCGCGGCTCGCGATGATCCTCACGATGGTGGTCGGGCTCGTGCTCACCGCCGTGCTCGCCCGGATCATCGTCCGCCGCATCGTCGGACCGCTGCGCAAGGTCAGCGAGGTCCTGGAGCGGGTCGCCGACGGCGACCTCACCGCCACCGCTGAGATCGACCAGCGGGACGAGGTCGGCACCATGGCGAGCGCCCTCACCTCCGCGACGAGCAGCATGCGACGCACCGTCGCCGCCCTCAGCGCGGAGGCCTCGGCCCTCGCGTCGTCCGCCGACCGCCTCACGGCGACCAGCCAGGGGATCGCCGACGGCGTCGGCAGCGTCTCCCAGCGGGCCGCCGAGGTCGCCGGTACCGCGGGTGCGGTCAGTGCCCACATCGCCGGTGCCGCAGCGGGTACCGAGGAGATGGGGGTCTCGATCCGGGAGATCTCCTCGAACGCCTCGAACGCCTCCGCGGTGGCCGAACGGGCCGTGGAACTCGCCGAGACCACCCGGGCGACGATGGACGCGCTGGGAACCTCCTCCGGTGAGATCGGCACGGTCGTCAAGACGATCACCGCGATCGCGGAACAGACGAACCTGCTCGCCCTGAACGCGACGATCGAGGCCGCCCGCGCCGGGGAACTCGGCAAGGGTTTCGCCGTCGTCGCCGGCGAGGTCAAGGAACTCGCCCAGCAGACCGCCCGGGCGACGGAGGACATCTCCCACCGCGTCGAGGCGATCCAGTCCGACGTCACCTCCGCGATGGGCGCGATCGGCTCGATCGGCTCGGTGATCGCGGAGATCAGCGACTACCAGGCGACCATCGCGGCCGCCGTCGAGGAACAGGCCGCGACCACCCAGGAACTCAGCCGCAGCGTCGCCGACGCCGCCCACGGCGCGGAGGACATCGCGGGGAACATCGGTTCCGTCGCCGGTGCCGCGACGACCGCCGGGAACGGGGCGCTGGAGTCCGACCGCGCCGTCCGCGAACTCGCCGAGATGGCCACCCGCATGTCCACCGCCGTCAGCCGCTTCCAGTTCTGACGCGCCCCGAGATCAGGAGAAGCCCATGGTCAAGGTTCTCGGCCGGCGCCGCACGCGCACCCTCACCGCTCTCGTCCTCCTCGCGGCCACCGGCACGCTGACGGCCTGTTCGGACGGTCCGACGACGGCCTCGACCGCCGGCTCCGCGTCGACGGCGTCCCCCCACATCGCGTTCCTCGCGGAGAAGACCTCGTTGCGCTACGAGGCGTCCGACGTCCCGAACTTCCAGATCGACGTCGCGAAGTCGTGCCCCGGCTGCACGGTCGACGTCTACTTCGCCTCGACCCAGGACGAGCAGAACCAGCAGGCGTCGAAGGCGTTGAGCGACGGTGCGACCGTCCTCGTCGTCGCACCCAAGGACTCCGAGGGTGCGGCGGCCATCGCCCAGCAGGCGACGTCCGGTGGGGCGAAGGTGATCTCCTACGACAGCCTCATCAAGGGGGCGGCGATCGACGCGTTCGTCACCTTCGACAGCGGCAAGGTCGGCGCGATCGGCGCCCAGGCCGTGCTCGACGCCAAACCCGCCCCGGGGGCGGTCGTCGTCGAGCTCGACGGCGATGCCGGCAACAGCAACGCGGCCTGGGTGGCCTCGGGGGCGAAGTCGGTGCTCGACGGCAAGATCACCACAGGGTTCCAGGCCTGGGTCCCGGAGTGGTCCGCGGACAACGCCGAGATCGCGATGGAGCAGGCCATCCAGCAGCTGCACGGCACACCGATCGCGGGTGTGGTGGGGGCCAACGACAGCATCGCCAAGGGAGCCGCGAAGGCCCTGCGTGAGGCTGGCTGGACGGGAACCCTGCCACCCATCAGCGGCCAGGACGCCGACGTGGCGGCCATGCAGCGCCTCCTGACCGGCGAGCAGGCCGTCACGGCCTACAAGCCGATGCCGCAGCTCGCCGCGGCCGCGGCCGACATGGCCCTGGCGTTGGGACGCGGGGAGGCCGTCACCACCACGACGACCACCGACAACGGCGCCGGCGCGGTGCCGACGACGCTGCTGCAGCCCACCGCCGTGACCGCGTCGAACCTGGCCACGACCGTCATCGCGGACGAGTTCACGACCGTCGAGGCGCTCTGCGCGGGCTCGGCGAGCCAGGCGTGCGTGACCGCGGGGCTGCGGTCCTGAGACGGAACTCCGCGGACGTGCGACGTCCGGCGGCTCACCGGTCACCCGGGAACCGCCGGACGTCGCGCGTGCGGGCCTAGGCGTCCTCGAAGGTCGCGTCGTCCTCGAGCAGCTCCACCGCGGCGTGCGCCCGGTTGAAGAAGTCGACGGACACCAGCACCGCCGCCTCGGTCCCCTGCCGGGTGATCACCACGGGCTTCTGCACGATGCCGTCGATCGCCGCAGCCAGCTCGACGTCGGAGACGTCGGCGTGCGGGTAGATCGCGGCGGCGGGGTCTTCGAGCGCGTCCCGGCGGAAGTCGTCCGCCCGCTCTCGAGCCTCTGAGTAAGCGCTTCCTTCCAGTGAACGCTTCTCCTGGTCAGCCTGGAGCTCCAGATCCATGCAGACACGATAGTCGGGTCCCGCCCGTCGTGACCTGTCAGCTGCTCACCGGTTCCGCCGGACGGAGCACAGACCCGCGGGGCGGCCACCGCCGGGTGAGGTCAAGTCGGAACCGGGGCCTTCCGATGTTCGATCGGTGAGCACATCGTCCGAGACCGTGCCCGAGGTCGCGACCCCCCGGCTCATGGCGTTCACCACGGGCGCCTTCTACGTCGCCGGCGGCTCCGCGGTCGCTCTCACCACGACGAGCACCTGGCCACACCCCGGTGCCCGGGGCGGAGCCATCCTCGGCCTGGCCACGATCGCGGTGGTCGTCGGGACGATGCTCCTGACCCGTGGGCTCCGGCTACCCCGTTGGGCCTTCCACGTCGTGGTGGGACAGGCGGCCCTCATGCTCGCCTCCGGGGTGGTCCTCAGCGCCGACGACACCACCGCGCTCGGCGTCGCCGGGGTCTTCGTGTTCTGCGCGATCGACAACCTCTACTTCTTCTCCCGCAACCACGCCGTGGCCCACACGGCCCTGCTGCTCGTCGCGGTCGCCGGCAGCCTGCTCTGGCGCGGGATCGACCCGGGCGTCGTGGCGGCTCTGCTGCTCGTCCAGGTGGCGGTCGTCACCGTCATCGGGCGCCTGGTCCAGCGAGCCTCGCACGGCACCCGCGACAGCCTCACCGAACTCCTCAACCGCCGGGGTCTCGACGAGCGCTTCGAAGAGGCCGTGGCGAAGGCCCACCGCAACGGCACCTCCTTGGCGCTCGCCGTCGTCGACGTCGACCACTTCAAGGAGGTCAACGACTCCGGTGGGCACGCCGCCGGCGACGCCCTGCTGGTCTCCCTCGCCGAGGTCATCACGCGGAGCCTCGCGGACCACGGTCCCCCGGGAGCCGTGCTCGCGCGGCACGGCGGGGACGAGTTCGCGCTGGTCCTCCCCGGGTGCGACCAGGAGGCCGCGGCGGCGGTGGCCGAGTCGCTGCGACGCGCCGCTCTTCCCGCCGGGCTCTCGGTCGGCGTCGCCCAGCGACGGGCCCACGAGGACGCCGGCAGCCTGATGCGCCGTGCCGACGCGGCCCTGTACGACGCCAAGGCGGCGGGACGGGGCCGCGTGGCCGTGCCCGCCAGCGGCGACGACGGTCTCGTGGAGGACCTCCGGGCCGCCCTGCTGTCCGGTGGGGTGTCGGTCGCCCTGCAACCCGTCGTCGTCCCCGGGACGGGCGAGGTGGTCGGGGTCGAAGCCCTGGCCCGGTGGAACCACCCGACCCGCGGTCCGGTCCCACCGACGCAGTTCATCCCGCTCGCCGAGGCGAACGGGCTGGTGAAGGAGCTGGACCTGGCGGTGACGGCCCTCGCCTGTGCGGACGCCGTCCGGATGCGGGAGGCCCTCGGCCGGGACCTGCTGCTGACGGTGAACGCCTCCGGGCAGCACCTGGTGGACCCGGACTTCGTCGCGGAACTGCTGCGGATCCTCGCCGAGACGGGCTGGTCCGCGCACGACCTCGTCGTCGAGGTGACCGAGAGCACGGTCGAGGCCGCGTCCGTGGCGACCCGGGAGACCCTGGAGGAACTGCGCGCCATCGGCGTGCGGACCGCCATCGACGACTTCGGCACGGGCTACTCCGCGTTCAGCCAGCTCGACGCCCTGCCGGCGGACTTCCTCAAGCTCGACCGGGACTTCACCTCCCAGATCACCGTCAGTCCCCGACGCCGGGCCGTGCTCGGCGGGCTGATGCGCATGTCGCACGAACTGGGTCTGCTGGTCATCGCCGAAGGGGTGGAGACCGCGGAGCAGGAGGCGGAACTCGTCGCGCTGGGCTGCCCGCTGGCCCAGGGGTACCTGTTCCACCGGCCCCTCCCGGTCGAGGAGCTGCTGCAGACCCTGCTCCGGGACGCGATCCCCGTCCCCGCCCACCCCATCCTGACGCCCATCCGTGACATCTGAACACGGAGAGTATTGTTTTCCGTTCTGACGCATGAACTTCCACCGGGGAGCAATCCGTTCGGCCCAGTGCACCGAAGGACGGGTGACCGGCGCACGAGGCCGGCCGACACGACGGTCCGGTGCTGCCACGACGAGACACCGTGACCGAGCTCGCGCGACCCACCCGATTCACCGGAGGAACCGTGTTCGGAAACAAGCTCGTCAAGACCATGATCGACCGCAGTGCCGAGACCGGCGCCGACCGACGCAACTTCCTGCGCACCGCGGGTCTGGCCGGACTGGGCGTCGCCGGTGCGGCTGCGGTGGGCACCGGTGGGGCCTCGGCGGCCTTCGCCGACAGCAACCCGCCCAGTTCCGCGCAGCCCAACGGTCAGACGGCCAACGGTGAACTCATCTCCGACGCCACCATCCTGAACTTCGCCCTGAACCTGGAGTACCTCGAGGCGGAGTTCTACTCCTGGGCCGCGTTCGGCCACGGTCTCGCGGCCGGCGACATCGACGGCAACTACAACACCGGCGCCGTCAGCGGCGGGTCCAAGGTCCGGTTCGCCACGCCGGGGATCCGCAAGATCGCCGAGGACATCGCCCGCGACGAGGTCGCGCACGTGAAGTTCCTCCGGGCCGCGCTGGGCACCGTGAAGGTCGCCCGACCCACCATCGACCTCGTGGGTTCCTTCACCGCCGCCGCGACGGCGGCGAAGCTCATCAAGCCCGGCCAGCAGTTCAACCCCTTCGCCGACGAGAGCAGCTTCCTGCTCGGCGCGTTCCTGTTCGAGGACGTCGGCGTCACCGCCTACAAGGGTGCCGCCCCGCTCATCACCAACAAGACCTACCTCGACGCCGCCGCCGGCATCCTCGCCTTCGAGGCGTACCACGCGGCGACCATCCGGACCACGCTCGTGGCGCGGGGCCAGGGCGCTGCGGCCGACGCCATCTCCAACGCCCGCGACTCCCTCGACGGGCCCACCGACATCGACCAGGGCGTCGACGGTCCGAACGGGACCGTCATCGTCGCCCCCGGTGACGCCAACGGTGTGGCCTACTCACGCACCTTCGGTCAGGTGCTCAACGTCGTCTTCCTGAACCCGGGCAAGACGAACAAGGGCGGGTTCTTCCCGCAGGGCGTGAACGGCGACATCCGTTCCTCCGACGCGCACTGACACCGGTCCCCACGGTCGACCCGGTACCCCTCAGGGGTGCCGGGTCGTTCCTCGTCCCGGTGGAACTACTCCGGGTCGCTGCGGCCGTAGATGGTGCGCAACCACACCGTCAGGAGCACCTCGACGGCGTCCCCGGGTTCCAGCGCGGGCTGCTGGGCGGTGAACGAGGAGTGCAGGACCCGCTCGTTCATCCAGTTCAGGGCGATGGCGAGGTCGCGGGCGGGTGGACCCGCCGGCGCGGCACCGCGGGCGCGTTCGGCCTCGATCTCCGCCGCGGTCTCGGCCACGAAGCGTTCCATCACACCGTTCCAGACGTCACGGACCGCGCCGCTGGTGGCCCGGGCCTCCGCGGCGGCGAGGGTGACCGCGCGGTGGGTGCGGAACGGGTCCTGGATCGCGTGGATGACCTGGCGCCAGCGGTCGGCGGTGCCCGTCGCGGGAACGCGCAGCGCCTCGTCGCGACGGGCCCGGGCCTCGGCGACGACCCCGTCGAGCAGCGCGAGCAGCACCGCCTCCTTGGAGGGGAAGTAGAAGTAGAACGTCGGCCGGGACAACCCGGCCCCCCGCGCGAGGTCGTCGACGGAGACGGCGGCGTAGGGACGTTCGCCGAACAGCCGTTCCGCCGTGTCGAGGATCGCGGTCTCGCGGTCCTCGCTGCGCGGACGGGGGGCTCGACGTCCCCGCGCGACGGCGGTCGGTGGTGTGCTCACGGGCTCGACCCTAACCCGCGACGGCCGTCCCCGGACGTCGTCGTCGACACCCTGTTGACAGAGTCGACAGGGTGTTGAAAGGTAGTTGCCGTGGACAACGGCGAACCGCTCGAACACCTCGACGTCCTCGTCGTGGGGGCCGGCCTCTCCGGGATCGGCGCGGCCTGCCGGCTGCGGCAGAAACTGCCCCGCAGCACCTTCGCCGTCCTCGAGTCCCGCGGCGCGATCGGCGGGACCTGGGACCTCTTCCGCTACCCCGGCGTCCGGTCGGACTCCGACATGTACACCCTCGGGTACTCCTTCCGTCCCTGGCGCGGCGGCAAGGCCATCGCGCAGGGCGCCGACATCCGCGAGTACGTGACCGAGACCGCGCGGGAGTTCGGCGTCGAGGAACGCGTCCGCTTCCACCACCGCGTGCTGGCCGCCGACTTCTCCAGCGCGACCGCGCGCTGGACCGTCGTCGTGGAGCGGCCCCGCGCCGGCGGAGGTTCCGAGACCGTGCGCCTGACGTGCAGCTTCCTGCTCAGCTGCACCGGCTACTACCGCTACGACGAGGGGTACACCCCCGAGTTCCCGGGAGCCGGGGAGTTCGCCGGACGGATCGTCCACCCGCAGCACTGGCCGACCGCCCTGGACACGACGGGCCGCCGCGTCGTCGTCATCGGCAGCGGCGCCACGGCCGTCACCCTGGTCCCGAACCTCGCCCGGGACGCCGAACACGTGACCATGCTGCAGCGCTCCCCGAGCTGGGTCCTGGCCCTGTCCTCCCGCGACCACCTCGCGGACCGGTTGCGCGGACGGGTTCCGGAGGCTCTGGCCTACGCCCTCGTGCGGACGAAGCACATCGCCCTGGCCACCGCCACGTACCAGTTCACCCGGCGGTGGCCGCGCCGCGCCCGCGAGGTGCTGCGCGAACGGGTCGCGGCCCGCCTCCCCGAGGGTTTCGACGTGGAGCGCCACTTCACCCCCGACTACGACCCGTGGGACCAGCGCGTCTGCTTCGTCCCCGACGGCGACCTGTTCCGGGCGCTGCGGTCGGGGCGGGCGTCGGTGGTGACCGACGGGATCGAGACCTTCACCCCCACGGGGATCCGCCTGACCTCCGGTGCGGAACTCCCCGCCGACGTCGTCGTGACCGCCACCGGTCTCAACCTGCTGTTCCTCGGCGGGATGGCGCTGTCGGTCGACGGTGATCCCGTCGACCCGGCCGACCGCGTCACCTACAAGGGGATGATGTTGTCGGGGGTGCCGAACCTGGCCTTCGCCCTGGGCTACACGAACGCGTCGTGGACCCTGAAGATCGACCTCGTCACCGAGCACGTGTGCCGGTTGCTGGACCTGATGCAGCGGCGTTCGCACCGCGTCGTCGTCCCCCGGGAACCGGCGGCGGGACAGCGGGAACCGCTCATCGACCTCGATTCCGGCTACGTGCGCCGGGCCGCCGGCCTCCTCCCCTCCCAGGGCGGGGCGGCGCCGTGGCGGCTGCACCAGAACTACCCGATCGACGTCGTCGGACTGCGCCACCGCCGCGTCGACGACCCCGCCCTGGAGTTCTCGTGAGCGCGCCGGACCTCGAACCCGCGCGTCACGTCACCCTGGCCCACGGGATCCGCGCGCGCTACCGCGTGCAGGGCAGCGGGGCGCCCGTCCTGCTGCTGCACGGGATCGGGTGCAGCCTGGAGGACTTCGACGAGCAGGTGGCGTTGCTCAGCCCGCGGTACCGCTGCTGGGCGGTGGACCTCGCGGGTTTCGGCGGCAGCGACCCGTTGCCCGTCCCGGGATCGGTGCCGCGGTTGGCGGCGTTCGTCGCCGCGTTCTGCGACGCGGTCGGTCTGCGGGAACCCCTCCACGTCGTCGGGAACTCCCTCGGCGGGGGCGTCGCCCTGCAGTTCGCGGCGGACGCTCCGGACCGGGTCCGCAGCCTCGTCCTGGCCGACCCCGCGGGTTTCGGCCGGCGGGTCACTGCGGCGCTGCGGGTCATCACGGTGCCGTGGCTCGGCCCGCGACTGCTGGCGCCCCGCCCCGGCGCGTCCCGCCGCACCCTGCGCGGCGTCTTCCACGACCCGGCGCTCGTCACCGCCGACCGGGTGGAACGCGCCGACGCGCTGAGCCGGCGTCCGCACGGGGTGCGGGTCATGCACGAGACCGCCCGGTCCCTCGGGACGGTCCTGGGGGTGCGGTCCCGCTGGCGCCGGGACCTGCTGCGCGCCGCCGCCCGCCACCCCGTCCCGACGCTCGTCGTCTGGGGCGGCGAGGACCGGGTCCTGCCGGTGGAACAGCTCGACGCCGCCCGCACCGCACTCCCCCACGCCCGGACCCACGTGTTCCCCGGCACCGGGCACATGCCGCAGATCGAACGGGCCGAGGAGTTCGCGGCGCTGCTCGCGGAGTTCTGGCCGGAACCGAACCCCCTCGGAGGACGACGATGACCGAACTGCCCACCACCATGCGCGCCCAGCGCCTGCACGTCCCGACCCGCACGATGTCGGTCGAGGACGTCCCCGTCCCGCACCCGGGTCCGGGCCAGGTGCTGATCGAGGTCGCGTTCTGCGGCATCTGCCACTCCGACGTCAGCCTCCTCGAGGGCACGTTCGCCGATCCCCGTGGGCCCGAGACGATCACCCAGGGCCACGAGGCCTCCGGCACCGTCGCCGCCCTCGGCGAGGGCGTCACCGGGTGGGAGGTCGGTGACCGCGTGGTGCCGGCCGCCGGGCGGCCGTGTCGCCGGTGCGACCGCTGCCGCCGCGGGGACCTCGTGAACTGCGACCAGCTGCTGCTGATGGCGTTCGCCTACGACGGCGCCTGGGCGCAGTACACCCTCGCCGAGGCGGGCGGCCTGACCCGCGTTCCCGACGGGGTCCCCCTCGACCAGGCCGCACTGCTCGCCGACGCGGTCTCCACACCGTTCGGCGCCGTCGTGCACACCGCGGACGTCCGTCCCGGGGAAGCCGTCGGCGTCTGGGGCGTCGGCGGGGTGGGGACCCACCTGGTGCAGCTCGCACGACTCGTCGGCGCGGTGCCCGTCGTCGCCGTCGACCTCGACCCCGAGGTGCGGGAACGCGCCCTGACCGTCGGCGCCGACGTCGCCCTCGACCCCAACGACCCGGACCTGCGCGAACGCATCGCCGAGGCCACCGGCGGGCACCTGCTGGACGTCGCCTTCGACGCCGTGGGCCTCGCCTCCACCTTCGAGCAGGGGCTGGCGATGCTGGCGCCGCGCGGGCGGGTCGTGGGGGTGGGACTCAGCGGGCAGCCCCTGTCGCTGGGCACGTCGATGGAGTTCAACCTGTCCCGCAAGAAGGCCCTGGGGCACCTGGGTTACCGGAACTCCGACATCGGGACCCTCGTCCGGTTGCTGGCCGGTGGGCGCCTCGACCTCTCGCGCTCGGTCAGCGCCGTCGTCCCCCTCGAGGACGTCGCCGACGGGATCCGTCGGCTGCGCGAGCGGCAGGGGAACCCGGTCCGGATCCTGGTGCAGCCCTGATCCGCGACCGTGGCGTTGCGCCGTCCGCGTGACCCGGCGGGTCTCGGCGACGCAGTGCGCGCGAGATGACGGGACGCTGGTCCCATGCGCCTCGGAACCAGCATCTTCCTCATCGCCCTCGGAGCGGTCCTCACCTTCGCGGTGACGTTCTCCGTCTCGGGCCTCGACCTGTCCACGGTCGGGGTGATCCTCATGGTCGTCGGCGTCCTCGGCGTCGTCCTCGAGTTCGCCCTGTTCCGGCCCCGCACCCTGCGCTCGACCAGCGTGACCAGCACCGACCCGGCCGCGGGCGTCACGACCTCCCGGACGACCCGCGACCTCTGAACCCTCGCCTCAGCGGGGTTGCGGTGCGTGGTCGCGGGGGACGACCTCGGACTCCACCGGCGGCGGGGGCGGGGTTCCGTCCCCGAACGGGCGACCGCCCAGCGCCTCACGACCGTGCGGTTCCCACCACCCCGACAGGTCGGGGCCGGCGGGCACGACGCCGGTCGGGTTGATGTCGCGGTGGACGCGGTAGTAGTGGGCCTTGATGTGGGTCACGTCGGTCGTGTCCCCGAACCCGGGCGTCTGGTACAGGTCGCGGAAGTAGGCCGAGAGCACCGGCATCTCGGACAGCTTCGAGCGGTTGCACTTGAAGTGCCCGTGGTAGACGGGGTCGAAGCGCGCCAGCGTCGTGAACAGCCGGACGTCGGCCTCGGTGATGGTGTCGCCGACGAGGTAGCGCTGGGTCTCCAGACGTTCGGACAGCGCGTCCAGACGGGTGAAGAGCCGAGCGTAGGCGCGGTCGTACGCGTCCTGGGTGCCCGCGAAACCCGCCCGGTACACGCCGTTGTTGACGTCGCGGAACACGTCCTCGTTCACCGCGTCGATCTCGTCGCGCAGGTGTTCCGGGTACAACTGCGGGGCGCCCTCGCGGTGGAACTCGCTCCACTCCAGCGACAGGTCGATCGTCATCTGCGGGAAGTCGTTGGTGACGACCTGCCCCGTGGTGACGTCGACGATCGCGGGGACGGTGATCCCCCGGTCGTAGCCGGGGATGCGCGCGAAGAACGCCTCCTGGAGGCGCTCGATGCCCAGCACCGGGTCGCGCCCGCCGGGGTCGAGGTCGAACGTCCAGCTGCGCTCGTCGTGCGTGGGTCCCGCGATGCCCATCGAGAGGGCACCCTCGAGGCCCAGCAGGCGCCGCACGATGATCGCCCGGTTCGCCCACGGGCAGGCCCGGCTCACGATGAGCCGGTAGCGGCCCGCCTCGACCGGGTAGCCGTCACGGCCGTCCGCGGTGATGCGGGTCTCGATGTAGCGCTGGTCGCGGCGGAAGTCGCCGGTGGGGTTCACGTAGCCGGTGTTGCCGTCGTCGGTGCTGGTCGAGCTCACGTCGGTCCTCCGCTGGTCAGGTAGTAGAAGATTCAACCAGATCCATGGCCGTCCCGCACCTCGGACCCCCGGGACGCGGAGTGTCGTCCTCGCGCCGTACAGGCCGCACACTGCAGAGGGGACGCAGGGATGCGCCCACCTGACCCGTCGACAGAGAGAAGAACGTGAAGATCGTCTACTACAGCTTCGGAGGGCGCTACTCCGACAACCCGCGAGCCCTGCACCAGCGCGCACTGACCCGGGACGAGCTCGACGTCGAGCACGTCTGGCTGGCCCACGCCCGCCACGCGGACTCGTTCCCCGCCGGCACCCGCACCGTCCCCGTGGGGACCCCCGAGGCTGTGGCCGCGCTGGAGTCCGCCGACGTCGTGTTCGCCGACAACCACCTCCCGCGGTGGCGCAAGGGCCCGGGCACCACGTACGTGCAGACCTGGCACGGGACGCCGCTCAAGCGCATCCACCGCGACGCGCACTTCCAGACCGACGACACGGCCCTGATGGACCTGCTCGACGAGGACGTGACCCGCTGGGACGTCCTCGTCGGTCCGAGCGAGGCCGGCGCCGTCGCGCTGCGCGCCGCGTTCGGCCACACGGGTGCCGTGCCGGTCACCGGCTACCCGCGCAACGACGCGCTGCTCGCCCCGGACGCGGCCGCCCGCCGCGCCGCCGTGCGCGCCGGGCTGGGCCTGCCCGAGGGACGCACCGCCGTCCTCTACGCGCCCACCTGGCGCGACGACGACCGTCTCGAGGGCGCCGAGGCCTACCGCCTCCCCCTGGACCCCGACCGCTTCACGCAGCGCCTGGGCGCCGACCAGACGCTGCTGCTGCGCCTGCACCACCTCGTGCCGGAGGCGCTGCGCGGCGGGGAGGTGCCCGGGGTGGTGGACGTCTCCACCCACCCCGACATCAACGACCTCTACCTGGCCGCCGACGTGCTGGTGACGGACTACTCCTCCGCCATGTTCGACTTCGCCCTGACCGGCAAGCCGATCCTGGTCTTCGCCTACGACCTGGAGCACTACCGCGACGTCCTGCGGGGGTTCTACTTCGACCTGACCGGGATCGCCCCCGGCCCGGTCCTGCGGTCCTCGGAGGAGGTCCTCGACGCGCTCGCGGACCTCGACGCCGTGAGCACCGCCTCGAAGGATCGCTACGAGGCGTTCCAGGAGATGTTCAGCCACGCGGAGGACGGCCACGCCGCCGACCGCGTCCTCGATCTCGTGTACCGACGCAAGGAGGTGGGTGCGTGAGCCGCTCCCAGAACGTGCAGGCCGTCGTCTTGGCCGCGGGTCTCGGGACCCGCCTGGGCCGGCCCCTGCCGAAGTCGCAGACCGTGCTCCGCGACGGGCGCACGATCATGCAGCAGCAGCTGGACAACGTCCGGACTGCGCTCGGCGACGGTGCGCGCGTCGCCGTCGTCGTCGGGTTCAAGGCCAACGTGATCATGGAGGCGCACCCGGAACTGCGCTTCGCCTACAACGAGCTCTTCGACTCCACCAACACCTCGAAGAGCCTGCTCCGCGCGCTGGAGACCTCCCACCCGGGCGGCGTCCTGTGGATGAACGGCGACGTCGTGTTCGACCCGCGCGTCCTGCGCCACGTGCAGCCGTGGCTGGACCGCGACGAGACCTTCGTCTGCGTCAACACGGAAGCCGTGGGCGAGGAGGAGGTCAAGTACACCGTCGACCCCGAGGGTTTCGTGCGGGAACTGTCCAAGACCGTCACGGGCGGGCTCGGCGAAGCGGTCGGCATCAACTACGTCAGCGCCGCCGACAAGGCCGTCCTCGTCGAGGAACTCCGCGCCTGCGCCGACACCGACTACTTCGAGCGGGGACTGGAGACGGCCATCGCCCGTCGGGGCCTGCACGTCGTCCCCGTCGACGTGTCGCGCTACGACATCGTCGAGGTCGACTTCGAGGACGACCTGCGCCGCGCGGACCGCATCGAGGCCGAACACCTGTGGCTGGAGCCGTTCGTCGGCTGAGGCTGCGGTAGCGGGGACCGGTCGGGGCGAGCCCTCGGCCGGGCCCCGGTCCGGACTCACGTCCCGTCGCCCTCCCGCGGTTCCAGCCGCACGAAGTGCGCAGCGCGCCCACCGCCGGGCCCTCGGGCGACCGTGTCCCGGCCTCCGCGAGCGCGGAGAGGTGCTTGGACGCGTTGGCGGGCCACATGCCGGTGAGTCGCGCGACGTCGCCCGACGTCACGCGGTCGTGGCTGGCGAGCCAGACGCCGGCGACGCGAGACACCGTCTCGAGATCGCTCCGCCGGTACCAGAAGACGGCGCTGCGCGGCGGAACCGGGCCGAAGCGACCAGCCTTCAAGAGGGCGAAGAACTCGTCGCTCAGGAGGTGCACGTCCCGGAACTCCGCGAAGAGGCGGTGCCCCTCGACACGGCAGTCGTCGATCGACTCCATGGCGAGTCCGGCCGCCTCGACAGATCGCTGGAGGGCCGTCGCAGCTTGGCTCAGGGTCAGGAAGGGGTTGCGGGACAATGCGTCCAGCACGACCGCGACCCTCACGTCCCGGCGCCGGGGAGATGGTTCGATGACGTGCAGCACGGCAGGCAGGACAGGCACGGGGGGTTTCCCCGCCAAGGTCGTCCGGACGGACGAGCCGGGCACCTCCTCCAGGAGGGGTGCTCGGTGCCCCCCGGCGAGCATGGTCTGGTACATGCGGGGGACGCCGACCCCCTGACGGTCGACGAGGCGGAGCGCCTGGAACAGGTCCGCGAGCGCCGGGTAGCGCGCGTGACGGGTGGTCAGGGCGTTTTCCGGCGTCACTCCCCCGGTGAACCCACCCGGACTCGTGACTTCGAGGGTGTCGTCGGTCTCGATCCACCGCACCGTCGTCGGCTCGGAGCGGAACCAGTCGCGGTGGGTGAGCCCGTTCAGGATGGCTTCGCGGACCGCGCGGGGAGGTAGGGCACGGGCAGGTTCCTCGACGAGGCCGTGGTTCACGGGACGGATCCTGTTCACGGCGTCCAGACGGATCTCGACCTCGCGGAGAGCTTCGAGCAGGCTCGTTCCCGGCGACGGTCGGAACACGGACACCACATCGCCTCCGACGACGTCGAGCCGGGAGAGTTTCAGGCCGGGTCGCTCGGTCGGGCAGAACATGAGGACGCCGGCCTGGCTCAACGAGCCGTCCGGGCGGAGGACCCCCAACTGCGTCAGCAGCCCCTCGTCGGTCGTGTCGACGACGTCGGGGTCGCCCGCGTCGACGAGCAGTCCGCGCGCCACCGCGAGCGCGGCACGTGTGACGTGCTCAGCACGGAACTCGGTGACCGCGGCCATCGGGTCCACGCCGATGCGGACCGCACGCTGGGCCCACCACTCCGCCCGGTCGACGGTGCGACACTCGTCCCCCACCCGCCAACGGAGCCGGTGGTCAGGATCCTCCACCGGGCCTTCGCTCTCGGCGACGAGGAGTGCCAGCACCCTCTGACCGCGCACGTGGTGCACGTCGATGGTGGGAGCGATCCCGGTCGCGACGTGCAGTCGCTGACGCAGCCACTCCTCGTCGAGGGAGGTTCCGATGACGTCGTGGGTCTTGTCGTCGACCCCCAGCACGATGGCTCCACCGCCCGGGGTGTTGCTGAAGCACCGGATCTCCGGAGCGAGCTCGTCGACCGCGGTCTGGTTGCGCGGTTCGCCGGTGCGCAGCTCACCGGACCGGTCACGGCGACCGGCTTCCTCCTTGAAGTCGACGGATTCGGTCTCCCAGCGCGGAAGCGTCCGCCTCTCGGACAGCGCGGACACCACTTCGGCGACGTGGGTCCGGAGTCGTGCCCGAGTGCCGATCGGGCCGGAATCATCGTCGACATCGTTCCACCGGCCTTCGTTCACAAGATTGGGTGTCCGCCAATCTCATACATGGCCGTCTGGGGATGGTTTCGACTGCGATCCACGTGGCCAGCCCCACGTCAGCGCGGGAGGGTGAAGGTCCCGACCAGGTCGTTGAGCTCCGCCGCGGCGCGAGACACCTCACCCGCCGTGGTGGCAGTGTGCGAGGCCCCCGACGTGGTCTGGTCGGAGGAGGCGGCGATCCCGGAGATGTTCAGCGCGATCTCCTGGGACCCGGTGGAGACCTCGGTGACGTTGCGGACCATCTCCGACGTCGTCGCCGACTGCTCCTCCACGGCCGCCGCGATCGTGGACTGCAACCCGTCGATGCGGGCGATGACCTCGGTGATCTCGCTGATCGCCGCCGCCGCGGCCGCCGCGTCGGACTGCGTGGAACCCACCTTGGCCACGATCTCCTCGGTGGCCCGCGCGGTCTGCTGGGCCAGTTCCTTCACCTCACCGGCGACGACGGCGAAGCCCTTGCCCATCTCCCCGGCACGAGCGGCCTCGATGGTGGCGTTCAGCGCCAGCAGGTTCGTCTGCTCCGCGATGGAGGTGATGAGCTTCACGACCTCCCCGATCTCGCGGGAGGAGGCGGAGAGGCGGTCCAGGGTGTCCCCGGCCGCACCCGCCGCCGCGACGGCACCGGCCGCGGTCATGGAGGCCTCGGCGGTCGAGGTCGCGATCTCGCGGATCGCGGCCGACATCTCGTCCCCGGCGGCGGCGACGGTCCCGATGTTCGCGGAGATCTCCTCGGTGGCGGCGGAGACGACCTGGGCCTGCGCGGCCGCCTTCTCGGCGCCGGAGGAGAGTTCAGTGGCGACGGTCGTGAGTTCCTCGCTGGACCCCGCGAGGGTGCCGGCGTTGGCCGAGATGCGGCGCACGGTGTCGGTGAGGCGGTCCATGGTGGCGTCGAGGGCGACGGCGAGGCGGGCCACCTCGTCCTGCCCGGTCAGGGCGACGCGCTGGTCGAGACGACCGGCGGCGAGACCCTGGACGACCGCGAGGGTGCGGGCCAGGGGACGGGTGATGGAGCGCGCCACCAGGGGCGCGGTGACCACGGCCAGCGCGAGGGCCAGGACCGTCGCCGCGATCAGGACGGCCTTGAGCCGCGCCTCGCGGGTGGCCGCCGCCGCCTGGGCGTCCTCGGCGCGGGCGTCGACGCTCTCCGCGAGCGCCTGGGTGCTCTTGAGCAGCGCCTCCCACGACGTGTTGAGGGGCCCGTTGAGGGTGGCGTAGGCGGTGGCCATCGACTCCGGCGTGCCCTGGGCCACCTGGCTCACGAAAGTGTCCTGGACCGCGAAGAAGTCCTTCCACTCCGTCCGCGTCTGGTCCAGCACGGTGCGCTCCGACGCCGTCAGCGCCTCCTCGTCGAAACCGTCGAGCAGGGCGGTCCCGGCCTCGCGGTCGGTCTTGAGACCCGTGACGTTGGCGCCCGCCGGGTCGACGGCCGCAGCGGGGCTCTCGGCCTCCGCCTGCGCGTACAGCCAGCCCTGCCAGCCGCTGACGTCGGCGTCGTAGTAGCGCAGCTGCTGCACCTGGCGGGAGACCGCGTCGAGGCGCTGCAGGTCGTCGGTGGTGTTCCCCTGCTGGTCCAGCGCCCAGGTGCCCAGACCCCCGGCGACCGCCACGCACGCGGCGACGGCCCCGAAGCCCAGGGCGAGACGTCGGCCGACCGAGGCCGAGAGGGGGTTTCCGCTGCGGGCGGTGCCGGGCTGGGCGGGACGGGTGGGGATACCGGGGAAGCTCACCGTCTTCCATCGGTAGCCGGGGCCCGGGATCCAGCTCGTCGGGGTCGTCAGGTGTTCGCGCACTCGGGCCACGTCGTCGCTCCGGCACCTCACCGGTCGAGTCGGGACCAGGCGTCTCCGACCGCTGCAGCTGCCTGCGCAGCAGTGATCTTCAACCGGGTCTGGCCGGCACCGTTCACGCGCAGCTCGCGATGAACCCCATGAGGGTCGTGGCGTCGTCCTTCTCGAACAGCTCGTCCAGCGCCACGTTGAACTCGTACTGACGCGCGTAGGGGATGCTCACCGCCTCGAAGCCCGCGCGCATCAGTTCGCCGCTCATCATCAGACGTGCGGTGCGCTTGTTCCCGTCGAAGTAGAACTGACTGCGGGTCGCGATCGCGAAGTACGCGAGAGCCCGCTCTCGGGGGTCGCTGAGTTCACGCAAGAACCTCAGGACGTGGTCGTAGCGCGCCACCAGCAGGGTCCCGCGGGGGCCCGCCTCGAGGCCGGGAACCGTCCCGCCGTTGGCGAGCCGGACCGTACCCCCTCCGGTGGCTACCCCTTCGCCACGGAAGTGCCCGGCCTCCTTGGCCTCTCGGGCCGCCACGAGGAGGTGCAGTTCGTCGCTGATGTCCTTGGTGAGGCGGAACGAGCCGTCGCCGACCGCCTCGTCGAGGCGGCTGTAGCCCTCGGACAGGGCGAGGATCTGTTCCTGGTCCTCCAGTGGCCTCCCTCCGACGGACACTCCGTCGAGCAGGGTCCTGACTTCCGGCAACGTGAAGGTGTTTCCTTCCAGCGCAGCCGTGTTCCAGATGAGGTCGGGCAGGCTCGACCGGAACCGCTGCCGGGCCCGATCGCTGCCACTGGGGGCGATGCGGCGCAGATCCACCTGGCTGACGTCCCAGGAGAGGCCTGTCGCGACGCGCTGTTCTTCGTGATCGACGGGGGTTGAGGTGCCGCCTCGAGCAGGTCTCGGCGGTCGCGACGGACGCCGGACGTACGCCGCGTGCTCGGCGGGGTTACCGTCACCGCTCACGGAGTCTCCTCCCCAGTGCGCGCAGGGCGAGGGTTTCGGCCTCGCCGCCCAGACCGAGGGCGTCGACGTAGGCCCGTGTCGGGGCGACGAGTCGGACGTCCTGCACCGACGTGGCCTCCTGCAGGGTCTCGTCATCAGCGCGAACGACGATCAGGTCCGCGTCGCCGAGGGATGTCGTGGTGAAGGTGTCCGCGAGGAGTTGGCGGACCCTCCGCGGGTCCTCCGCCCAGAAGATCGTGGTCGCCGACACGTCGTGGCCCATGGCGTCCAGGGCAGCCCACCCGGACAGGGCCCACGGCTGTCGCGATGCATTGCCGGCGGAGACGAGGCGGTCGATCGACCACTCCGCCGCGGCGAGACCGATCGCACCGGGACGTCGGAGGACGGAGCCGACCGACCCGCCCAGGCGCAGGGCGTCTGTGGGGTTCCCGGTGCGACCGAACCGTTCCACCCAACGCTCGACCCCCTCGGTGCGAGGGTGTTCCTGGTCGGGAAGGAGCCACGACAGGAGGGCTGTTGCGGCATCGGGGTCGGACAAGGGCGCGAGGCTCACGTGAGCTTGGACGCCGGCCACGGCCAGCACGTTGTCGAGCGTCGTCAGGCCCGGTTCCTGACTGCCGTCGAGGTAGCGGTAGATCGTCGAACGGCCGAGCCCCGACCGGTGTGCCAACTCGGACGCGCTGAGGCCGGCACGCGTCATCGCGTCGCGGAGCAGATCGGCAGCGTGCACAGTGCCAGCATACATCCCAGAATTGGGACAACGATAGATGTCATCCCTGTTCTGGGACGCTATCGGCTGGCACCGGTCGGCCCCTGAGGTGATCCGGCTCCGCGGTGGCGGGGTGGGTAGCCCCAGCCGTGGCCCGGGCCCGCCGGCCGGGGTGTGGTCAGCGCGCGACGGCGGGGACGACGACAGTGACCGCCGCCGACGCCTTCCCCGTCCCGGCGGCCGACGTCGCGGTCACCGTGAACAGGTACTGGTGCTTGGCCTCGACGGGGTAGCTCGCCGACGTCGCGGTGACCGAGACGCTGCGCTGCACCACCCCGTCGCGCTGGACGGCGACGGTGTACCCGGTGATGGGCGCCCCGCCGTCGACGGGCGCCTTCCACGCCAGGGCGACGTTCGGCCCGGTGCGGACGGCGGTGACGCCGGCGACCTGACCGGGGACGGTCCGCGGGACGAGGGCGGTACTGGTGGTCTCGGTGCCGAACCCGTACTGGTTGCGTGCCTTCACCCCCACCGTGTAGCTGCGGCCGTTGACCAGCCCGTCGACGGTGACCTTGCCGACGTTGGCGGCCATCGTGCCGGTCTGCAGCACGGTCCCACCGGAAGAGATCGTCACCTGGTACGCGGTGACGGGGACGCCGGCGACGGCCGGGGGCGGGGTGAAGCTCACCCAGAGCGAACGGTCGCCGGTTCCGCTGCCGGTCAGGGTCACGGCACCCGGCGCGACCTGCGCGGGGGCGACGACGAACGCCTTGGGCGCGGAGGCCGCCGAGGTCCCGGCACCGTTCGACGCGGTCACCGTGTACGTGTAGGAACCGGCCGGCAGGGCGGGAGTCCGGGTGCTCGTGGTCGTGCTCGTCCCCGTCCACACCACCGCCGTCCCCGACGTGACGTTGACCCGGTACCCCGTCACGGCGGGACCACCGACGGGAGCCGTCCACGCCAGGGCGGCGGAACCGCCGTCGAGGGTGGCGGTGAGCCCCGTCGGGGCGGCGGGGGCAGCAGCGGTGGGGGCAGGCGTGGAGGTGGTGGCGCCGAAGGCCACCGACACGGTGGCGTTCTCCCCCACCGCGGAACCGACGGTGAAACGCAGCCGCCCGGAAGCGGTGGTGAACGTGGCGCCCACGGGGATCACCTGGTTCCAGTCGCGGGTCGAGCCGGTGGGGGTGGGGTCGAGCACGACAGAGGCGTTGTAGGGGGAGGTGGTGTCCTTGCGCAGCACGCGAACCCCCGCGGCGGGAGCGTAGGGGCTGGCGAAGACCCGGGCGTCGGTCCCGACGTTCGCGCGGTACTCCAGGTAGTAGACGTCGGAGCCGTCGACGACCTTGACCCCCTTGACCGCCGGGGTCGCCGTGGATCCCACGGCCTGCAGGGTCACGTTCCCGGCCGCGGTCATGGTCTGCACCTGCCCGGGGAAGAGGGCGGGCTGCTGGTCGCGATGGACGACGTCGAGCGCCCCGGTGCCGATGGCGTCCTGGGCGTCGGACCACCCCATGACGTCGAAGACGTCCCCGTAGGGGACGTACGTGCCGCCGGTGGTGCCCGGGTCGGGGGCGCTCGCCGTGCCGTAGCGGGCGTTGGCGTGGTCGAAGCCCATGTTGTGACCGAGTTCGTGGGCGATGACCGACTGGGAGATGTCGGCGACGTAGGCGGCACCGCTGCTGGAGGCGTCGGCCCCGATGGTCCCCTTGCCGTAGGCGCAGCCGTTCGCCGCGGACCCGGCCGAGCGGGGGAACACGGTGAGGACGTGCTCGGCCGGGGCTCCCGTGTAGCCGGTGGCGTTCGCCGCCGCGGACCAGATCGACGTGAAGTCCCCGCACCCGTAGGGGGAACTCGTCCAGTCGGCGACGGTGTCGACGACGAAGCTCACCTGCCCGTTCGTCACCGACGACCAGTAGGTGGAGGCCTTGCCGATCGCGGCCCGCACGTCGGCCACCGAGTAGTCACCCGGGTTCGTGCCCTTCGGCGCGACGAGGGCCACCTTGAGGTGCTGGACCCGGCTGCCGCCGGTCGGGGTCGACAGGGTGCGGGCGGCGGAGCCGAGCACCTGTTCGACCTGCACCGCAGCGGGGTCCGCGGTCGACGCGGAGACCCGCAGGGTGACCTTGGCGCCGTTCGTCAGCCGGCGCGCCACGTCGCCGGTCAGGGGAACGAAACCGGTGGCGGTCCTGAGGAGCGTTCCCGCACCACCGGAGTCCTCGTCGTCCAGGCGCAGCACGGTCCCGGTGACGTCCGCGGTCCGGCCCGGAGCCACAACCCGCTGCGGCGCCGTGCCCGTCGCGGGCACGCCGGCCTCGGCCCCCACACCCGCGGTGGGTCGAGCCACCGCCGGTCGAAACGCGGCGTGACGCGTCGTAGCGTGACCCGCCTGCGCGAACGCCGGTGTGGCGGACGCCACCGCCACCCCGGCCAGCACGCACGTCATGGCCATCGTCCGTCGGAAACGCACAGCGCCTCACCCTCGTCGGGGCTGCGGTGGCGGCCCGGTACGAGAGGTTTCGGCGGTGCGGGGGGTGACCGTGATCGGCCGGGCGGGCGACGCGGTCGGGGTGAGGGGCGTGCCGGGTCGGGGCCGGTTGGAGGGCCGTCGGCTCGGGCTCAGCGACTCTCGACGAGACCGTTCGCCGGTACCTGCTCGGACACCGGGGAGCCCGCTCGTCGCGCGGACACGACAGCGGCGAGCAGCACCACCCCCACCGCGGCGGGCAGGCTGCGGTAGACGAAGAACGCGTGGATCTGGGAGTGGTTGCTCAGCACGCAGTACCAGGCGGGCACGACGAGGGCGGGCAGCGCGACCGCGGCGAACACGGACAGACCGCCCGCACCGTGGCGGGCGACCGTCAGCACGAGGAGGACGAGCACCACGACGGCCGCCGCGACGGCCACCGGCACCGCCGTCACCGAGTGCTCCGTCCAGTAGTTCCAGTTCGCGACGACCCCGGCCCCGAAGGCGTGGGACACGTCGCCCCCGTCGAGGCGGAACTGGCTGACCTCCTGCACCCGGGAGAACACCGACAGCCCCTGCCCGAGGGCCCCGATGAACCAGCGGAACACCCAGGTGAACCCGAAGGCCACGGGCCAGGCGGCGCCGACGGCGAGGACGGTGCGCCAGGTCTCCCGCGCGTCGCGTGTCCGCACCTGGGTGACGGCGGCGGCGACCCCCGCGCACAACGCCCAGCTCATCGGCGGGACAGTGAGCAGGTCCATGTAGCAGAACAGCGCGGCGGAGAAACCCGCTCCGAGGACCGCCGCACGCCACCCCCGGGACGCCGCGACCGCGGTGATCGCGACCCCGGCCGCGGCGCTCGCCAGTGCGATGCCGTGGGTGAAGGCCCGGTCGGGCATCGCGAGCGCGTTCGTCGTCGCGGCGATCGGCAGGAGCAGCGCGAAACCCGCTGCTGTCCCGACCCTCCGGGCGACGGCCAGGAACGCCGCGAGGACGGCGGCGGCGAACACCCCGGTGACGACGAGACGCAGCCCGGGGACGTCGGTGAGCGCGAGCACCGGGCGGGTGAGGATCGAGTACCCGCTCCAGTAGCGGAAGTAGGTGGCCTGCGTCTGGAAGTCGTCTCCGGCGGCGAGCTGCTGGATCTCGCCCTTGCCGTCGTCGCAGGAGGACAACCGCGGCCCACCGGTGGTGAGGTCCCAGAGGCTGCGAGGGTCGTTCGGGGTCGTGACGCCGTACCCGAGTTCCGCACACTCGGTGAACCGGTCGGCGGTTCCCCCGACCCCGTCGGGGCCGTAGGGGTCGCCGTAGTCCCCGGTCTGGATGGCCTGGGCGAGGTGATCGATGATCGGTTGGTTCGGCACGGCCTGCGCCCCCACCAGCAGGACGAAGAACAGGACCTGCAGGGCCACGAGCCCCGCGAAGGCCTTCGCCGCGAACCGGACGACGCCGCTCACCGCTGGGCCACGTTGTCGCGACGCACGTCGACGGAGGGCTCCACGGGTGCTCGTTCGTCGAGCAGGCCATGCGGACTCGGGTACTGCAGGTAGATCAGCCGCGAGGCCTCGTCGGAAGCGTGCCGGACGGCTTCGAGGATGACGCCGACCGCCGCGACGACCACGGCGATCATCATGAGGGCCGACGCGAGGATGGCCGTCGGGAACTTGGGGACGAGCCCGATCCGGAAGAACTCGACGACCACCGGAATGCCGAGGATCAGCGCGACGACGGCGATGAGCCCGCCGAGCGTGGAGTGCACGAGCGTCGGCCGCTCGTAGCGGGCGAGGCGGACGATCCAGCGGAGGATGGCCCACCCGTCGCGGTAGGTGCGCAACTTGCTCGCCGACCCCTCGGCCCGGTCCTTGAACCCGACGGGCACCTCGGCCTGCGGAACGCGCAGGTTCACCGCGTGCACGGTCAGCTCCGTCTCGACCTCGAACCCGCGCGAGATCGCCGGGAAGGACTTCACGAAGCGTCGCGACATCACCCGGTACCCGCTGAGCATGTCCGTGACGGGCTCCCCGAAGACCGTGGACACGACGTGGTTCAGGGCCCGGTTGCCGGCGGCGTGCCCCGGGCGGTACGCAGTGAGGCTGCTGGCCCGCCGCGTCCCGACGAGGTGGTCCAGGCCCTCGGTGATCAGCTTCTGGACGAGCTCCCCCGCCACCGACGCGTCGTAGGTGTCGTCCCCGTCGAGCATCACGTACACGTCGGCCTCGACGTCGGCGAAGGCCCGCCGGATGACGTTGCCCTTCCCCGGGCGCGGTTCGTGGCGGACCTGGGCGCCGTGAGCGCGCGCCACGGCCGCGGTGTCGTCGGTGCTGCGGTTGTCGTAGACGTAGACCGTCGCCTCGGGCAGCGCCGCCCGGACCTCGTCGATGACGTGGCCGACCGCAGCCGCCTCGTTGAGGCACGGGAGGATCACCGCGACGTGCGGGACGGGGGTGGGCGGGTGAGGCATGGGAAGAGCCTAGGGGTGCTGTGGTCCTCCTCGGGGAGGTCACGCGTGGGTGCTGGCCCCCCGTCAACGACGCACGGGCGCATTGTCGGCAGGACGACGGTCACCGGCTGAGGCATGGTCGCTCCTGGCGTGGAGGTGAGGGGTCTGGACGGTGACTGACGTCCCAAGCGCCCTAGTACCTCCTGGATCAACCGGGCGGGCAGATTCATCGGCACAGCAGACCCGACAAAAAGGAAGCGCCTCCGCCTGCACGGACTCGAGAACCGACCGTAGACCGTGCATTACGGCGTAATTGAACGACTCGGCGTCACGCAGTGTTGCGGGAGACCGAGCTCGGTCGAGAGGGGCCAAACGACGACGAGCCGGGCTCCGATGTTGCGAGCCCGGCCCGTCGACCTGACGCGCGAGTCACCCCAGTGGACGACGCGTCCGTCGTCTGGTCAGTTGACGACGATTGTCACTGTCGAGCTGACCGTAGAACCAACACCGTTGGTGGCCAACACGTACGCGGTGTAGGTGTCAGCCGGCAAAGTTGCACCCGTGTCGAAGGTCAACGTGCTGCTGCTGACGCTCGTGCCAGCCACGTGGCTACCGTTCGAGGCGTGAATGTGGACGTAGTAGCCGGTGATGGGCGAACCGTTTGCGTTCGGGGCGGTCCAGTTGAGGGTGGTCTCCCCATCGTTGGCCCCTACTGTCGACTCGTCCACCGTTGTGAAGGTGGGCGCTGCGGTCCAAGTCGGTGCCGCCACGGCCGTGAACACAAGCGTACCGGTGCGCACGTTACCCACGCTGTCCGTCCCGCTGTAGGTCAGCGTGTATGACGACCCGCCGGTAAGGGTTGGGGTCGGGTCGAGAGTGAGCGTGGAGCCCGACACCGAGGCGGTTCCAGCCACGGGTGTACCACCCGTCGAGAGGGTGGCTGTGCCCGAAACCAAAGCGCGGTTAAAGGTCACGGACGGGTTGCTGGTGTTCAGCAATACGCCGCTGCCGGTCGGGGAAGTGCTCGACACCGTGAGGGTGACCGTGGCGTCAGTCTGGGTGTCTGTCCCGACCGCCTCGAGCACGACGTCCTGCGCCGTCGTCCCCGGGACCCACGTGTTGCCCGCAGTGTCGGAGATTCCCTGCTGGTCGATGATCGTCGCCGGCAACTGCACGCCGGTTGCCGAACCTGCGTTCAAGATGGCGGGGACTCCAGTGACAGCCACAGTAAGGACCGTCCCAGCCGCCCGAGCGACCCCGTTGACAGTCTCCGTCGCCGCGTTCAGCGTGAACGTGGCGTTCGACCCGGCAGTGAGGGACGCAACCGTGGGCGTCGTATCTCCATCAGACAGGCGGATCGTGGCGCCGCCGGCCACAGAGACAGGCTCGTTGAAGGAGATCTTGAAGACGTCACCGGCGTCGACCGTGGTCGAAAGTCCACCGGACGTGGTCTGGATCGCGTCGCGAGCCTGCGGCGCTGTGGTGTCGCTGGCGCCGGGGACGACGGTGCCGGTCGTGGTGCTAGACGCGGCGCCGTTGGTAGCGGTACCGGTGACCGGAGCGGTCGCAACAACGCGGTAGACGTACGTACCGTCCGCCTGGTTGTTCGCCGTGAACGTGTTGGTGCTGGCACCGGCGCTGGTCACAGCGTCAGTCGCACCGGTCACGTCCGCGTAAGTACCCGCCACGCCAGGAGTACCGGCGGTGAAGGTGGCCCGCTGCAGCTTGTACGTGGTGCCCGACGGGTTACTCGCGGGGCGGGTGTAGGTGACACGCACGTCGTTGGCGGTGGTGCCACTGTCAGCGTTGATCACCGAGACGGTGGGCGCACCAACTGCGGTCACCGTTGCTGCGGTGGTGATGTTGAAGGTCGACACCCCAGCCGCAGTGGAAGCGTAGGAACCGGAGATGACGGCACCAGCACCGAGCGCACCCTCGAACTGGTCCAGCGTCAGCGGCTGCCCACCGTACTGGAAGGTGTCGTTGGAGTCGTAGAAGTACGACGCCGCAGACGAGGTGAAGAAGTTGTTCGTGGTGTCAGCAGCAACAACGCTCACAGCACTGATGGAACCCAGACCTGCTGCTGCAGCAGTGAAGATGGTCTGCCCACCAACACCGATTGCATCGGCCGGGGTCTTCGCGTTCGCGTTTGCGGTCGCCGGAACCGTGAGGTTCAGGTTGTCGTCATCAGCGGAGTCAGCGAAGACCACCGGAATGACGTTGACGGCCGCGGTCGACGTCACCGAGAAGGTGACCGTGCCACCAGAGGTGATGTTGTCCGTGCTCGCGCTCGGAACACCGTTGACCTGGGTGATCGAAGCACCCGTGATCGTGCCTCCGTCGGCGATGTTGTTCGAGTCGGCGTCCGCGAGCGTGACCACACCATTGGCGTTGGTCGTCACGTTTGCCGCAGCGAACAGCTTGATGTCGACGACCGTGCCGGCCGGAACCGTCGCAGTGTAGGTGCGGGTGTTCGCCGACGTCGCCGAAGCTCCGAAAGGCAGAACCACACTGTCAGCCGGGGTCACCGCGAACGTCTGGTTGCTCGTGACGTCGCCGCCAGCCGCCGTCTTGGCCGCAGACGTCAACGTGGCCGGGACGCTGCTGGTGTCACCGAAAGCAACACCCGTGGTCAGCGTCGAAGCGTTCGCCGTCAGGTAGTTGGTGGTACCGGTCCCGAGGGAGTTGGTACCCAGCGTCAGAAGAATCGGCGCGTTGTTGCGAGCGGCCCAGGGGCCGGCCGCGAGGGCGTCGATCTTGTCCCCGTTGGCGATGGTCGCCGTGGTCTTCTGGTACTTGCCCTGCGCGATGCCGTAGTCCGCGATCTTCTGCGCGGTCAGCGAGCGGTCGTCACCGGCGATGGTGGTGACGGTCGCACCGAGGGCGGTGACGGCGGTCTTCACCGAGTCGGTGATCGCGTTGCCGAGGACGACGACGTTCTTCACGCCGCCGTTCTTGATGGCGTCCGCGGTCGCCTGCGGCAGCGAGGCCGCGTTGGTCAGCAGCACCGGGGTGCCGTCGTAGGACAGCGGGCTGGCCGCGAGCGCGTCCGGGGAGACCTGACCGGCGAGGAGGTCCGCACGGGCCAAGAAGACCGTGGAGGACTTCGTGGTGCCGAGGTTGTAGATGTCAGCCGCGGTCTCGAAGCGGTCGGCACCGGCAACGACGGTGACGGTGAGGCCGGCGGCGGTCATCTGCGCGAGGGCGGTGGCGTCGACGGAGTTCGAGTCACCGAGCACGATCGCCTTGGTGGCACCGAGCTTCTTGATGGCGTCGACGGTGTAGGCCGGGACGTTGCTCTTCTGCGTGAGCAGGATCGGCGCGTTGTTCAGACCGGCGACGTAGGCGCCGGCCTGAGCGTCGATGGCGCGGTCGCCGTTGGCGACGACGACGGTGGTGGCCGTCGTGAACGCCTTCGTGGCGATCTGCGCGGCGGTGTCGAAACGGTCAACGCCAGAAACCTGCGTAGCGGCAGGGTTGAAGCCAGCTGCAGCCTGGGCGGGAACCGCGGCGAAGCCGAGACCCGTCAGACCAACAAGAGCCGCGACGCCGGCCCCGATCGAACGCCGGCGCAACCGGGAGGTTGCTGCGGTCACGATTGCCTCCAAGGCATGTGAAAGTGAGTTCCCCCCCGTGAGGGGCCGGCCCAGTTCGGGCCTACGAGACGCGCCCGACCTCAACGACGGGACGCAGAAGGGCGCTCACACCATTCGATGTGAGCGCCCCCCCTAGGCGATCGTCAGCCGATGGCCTTGTCGGTGCTGCCCGAGATGTCCCAGGCGTTTCCTGCGAGGTCGCGGATGCCAGAGGCGTCCGAGACGACGGTGGTCACGGCCAGCTGCGTACCCGTGGTCGTACCAGGCGCAACAGCCGTCGGGCTACCCGTGAGGGTGACCGTCAGGACGGTGTTTACGGGCTGCGAAACGGTGTTGACCGTACGGACCGCCGAGTTCAGCGCGAACGTGGCGTTGGTCCCCGCAACCAGGTCGGCAATCGTTCCATCGGCGTCCGTGACGCGGATGGTCGCACCGTTTGCCGGAGCAGCGACCTCCTCCCCGAAGGAGAAGGTCAGGACGTCACCGCTGTCCAGCGTGTTGGCCAAGCCAGCGGAGGTGGTCACGGCGGCGTAGGTCGACTGGGGACCAGCGGTGTCGCTGGCGCCGGGGACGACGGTGCCGGTCGTGGTGCTAGACGCGGCGCCGTTGGTAGCGGTACCGGTGACCGGAGCGGTCGCAACAACGCGGTAGACGTACGTACCGTCCGCCTGGTTGTTCGCCGTGAACGTGTTGGTGCTGGCACCGGCGCTGGTCACAGCGTCAGTCGCACCGGTCACGTCCGCGTAAGTACCCGCCACGCCAGGAGTACCGGCGGTGAAGGTGGCCCGCTGCAGCTTGTACGTGGTGCCCGACGGGTTACTCGCGGGGCGGGTGTAGGTGACACGCACGTCGTTGGCGGTGGTGCCACTGTCAGCGTTGATCACCGAGACGGTGGGCGCACCAACTGCGGTCACCGTTGCTGCGGTGGTGATGTTGAAGGTCGACACCCCAGCCGCAGTGGAAGCGTAGGAACCGGAGATGACGGCACCAGCACCGAGCGCACCCTCGAACTGGTCCAGCGTCAGCGGCTGCCCACCGTACTGGAAGGTGTCGTTGGAGTCGTAGAAGTACGACGCCGCAGACGAGGTGAAGAAGTTGTTCGTGGTGTCAGCAGCAACAACGCTCACAGCACTGATGGAACCCAGACCTGCTGCTGCAGCAGTGAAGATGGTCTGCCCACCAACACCGATTGCATCGGCCGGGGTCTTCGCGTTCGCGTTTGCGGTCGCCGGAACCGTGAGGTTCAGGTTGTCGTCATCAGCGGAGTCAGCGAAGACCACCGGAATGACGTTGACGGCCGCGGTCGACGTCACCGAGAAGGTGACCGTGCCACCAGAGGTGATGTTGTCCGTGCTCGCGCTCGGAACACCGTTGACCTGGGTGATCGAAGCACCCGTGATCGTGCCTCCGTCGGCGATGTTGTTCGAGTCGGCGTCCGCGAGCGTGACCACACCATTGGCGTTGGTCGTCACGTTTGCCGCAGCGAACAGCTTGATGTCGACGACCGTGCCGGCCGGAACCGTCGCAGTGTAGGTGCGGGTGTTCGCCGACGTCGCCGAAGCTCCGAAAGGCAGAACCACACTGTCAGCCGGGGTCACCGCGAACGTCTGGTTGCTCGTGACGTCGCCGCCAGCCGCCGTCTTGGCCGCAGACGTCAACGTGGCCGGGACGCTGCTGGTGTCACCGAAAGCAACACCCGTGGTCAGCGTCGAAGCGTTCGCCGTCAGGTAGTTGGTGGTACCGGTCCCGAGGGAGTTGGTACCCAGCGTCAGAAGAATCGGCGCGTTGTTGCGAGCGGCCCAGGGGCCGGCCGCGAGGGCGTCGATCTTGTCCCCGTTGGCGATGGTCGCCGTGGTCTTCTGGTACTTGCCCTGCGCGATGCCGTAGTCCGCGATCTTCTGCGCGGTCAGCGAGCGGTCGTCACCGGCGATGGTGGTGACGGTCGCACCGAGGGCGGTGACGGCGGTCTTCACCGAGTCGGTGATCGCGTTGCCGAGGACGACGACGTTCTTCACGCCGCCGTTCTTGATGGCGTCCGCGGTCGCCTGCGGCAGCGAGGCCGCGTTGGTCAGCAGCACCGGGGTGCCGTCGTAGGACAGCGGGCTGGCCGCGAGCGCGTCCGGGGAGACCTGACCGGCGAGGAGGTCCGCACGGGCCAAGAAGACCGTGGAGGACTTCGTGGTGCCGAGGTTGTAGATGTCAGCCGCGGTCTCGAAGCGGTCGGCACCGGCAACGACGGTGACGGTGAGGCCGGCGGCGGTCATCTGCGCGAGGGCGGTGGCGTCGACGGAGTTCGAGTCACCGAGCACGATCGCCTTGGTGGCACCGAGCTTCTTGATGGCGTCGACGGTGTAGGCCGGGACGTTGCTCTTCTGCGTGAGCAGGATCGGCGCGTTGTTCAGACCGGCGACGTAGGCGCCGGCCTGAGCGTCGATGGCGCGGTCGCCGTTGGCGACGACGACGGTGGTGGCCGTCGTGAACGCCTTCGTGGCGATCTGCGCGGCGGTGTCGAAACGGTCAACGCCAGAAACCTGCGTAGCGGCAGGGTTGAAGCCAGCTGCAGCCTGGGCGGGAACCGCGGCGAAGCCGAGACCCGTCAGACCAACAAGAGCCGCGACGCCGGCCCCGATCGAACGCCGGCGCAACCGGGAGGTTGCTGCGGTCACGATTGCCTCCAAGGCATGTGAAAGTGAGTTCCCCCCCGTGAGGGGCCGGCCCAGTTCGGGCCTCGTCACCCCGCCCTCCCCGCTACTCAGCGGAGTGACTCGGTGACAAAACCGAACGTACACGAGAGTCACACCAGCAACACGGGGAGTAATGAAAGATCCAGAGCAGGCACGGCGTGTCGTGATCCACGCACTGCCTGTGACCTGCGGGTTTGTGTCCGGCAAGTAAAAGTTACAGTTTGGTAACGGGCAGCCTCATCCGTACCACTGGTCCCAGCAACCCATCTGGAGTAGTCACATCGGGTGGAGTCACCACCCGCGCAGGGGTGATCACCGCCGATGGCTCATGTGGGTGACCCCCTCTGGGCCATGCCCTCCTGGTTCATCGGGACCGTCGTCGCAGAGTGTGACGAGAAGGATCACGCTGCGGATCCCTCCCGCAGGGGATGCGTCGAAGTGCCCACGACGCGTGGTGACTGAGGGTCGCCAGCAGCCGGCCCTCTCCGGGCCGACGGGCGCACACCAGGCCCTGTCCAGGCTCGACGTCACGCACTCGGCCCATCCAGCCATCGCCTCGCCGTACCGAACCCCATGCATGACGTTCCCACGGCTCGCCTGGCGGGCGGCGCTCTCGACCGCCGTCCTGGCCGTCTTCGTGCCGTTGGCCTACGTCGGCGAGCGCCGGTGGGACGAGGCGGTGCAGCTCAAGCTCCTGCTGGGGCTCGCCTGCCTGGCCGTCTGCGTCGCCCTCCCCCTCGTCGTCCGGGGTGGCACCCGGTCGAGCACCTCCCGGTGGGTGCTCGCTGCGTCGGTGTTCTCGGTGGGGACGATCGTCGCGGGGGCCTACCCGGCGCTGCTGATCGGACCGTTCCCCGCGCCGCACCTCCTGCACGCGGTGTCGTTGCTGGGGATGCTGAGCCTCACCGTCCAGCAGTTGCGGGTCGCCCGGGTGGTGCGGGACGACGAGTCGCTGCTCGTGGAGGCCCTGCTGTTCGGGGCGATCACCGCGTCCGTCTCCTGGGACGTGTTCGCGCGGTGCGGGTACCGGGGCGACGGGTGGTGGAACGCGAGCGCCGCGCTCGTCATCGCGGTCGGCGCGTTCGTCGCCGCCGCGACCGCGGTCCTCGCGGTCGAGCACCCGCGGTTGCGCCTGGCCCACCTGGGCATCGCCATCGGTGCGGTCGGCACCGTCCTCACCGCGATCACCTCCACGCGCGATCCCGCGGCCGGCAACGTGGGCGCGGTCATGGGGGTCGTCGCCGCGGCCATGCTCGTCGCGTTCCAGCCGCGCGGCGGGATGGTCCGCCACGGGGGGACCGCCGCGACGCAGGCCGTGCGCCGGATGCGGCTCGCGAGCCTGCCGGTGGTGGCTCTGCTGGTGGCCGACACCGTCGTGTTCGCGGTCTCCCCCCGCGCCGACGGGGTGCAGTTCGTCTTCATCGCCGTCGTCATCGTGGTGGCCGCCGTCCGCCAGGCCGCGAGCGCCCGGGCCATCGACCGCACCCACGCGCGGCTGTCGTTCCAGGCGCTGCACGACTCCCTCACCGGTCTCGGCAACCGCGCCGCCCTGGCGGAGGCACTCACGGCACCGGACTCCGCGCAGTCGTTGGTGATCCTCGAGCTCGGCGGGCTCGACGACGTCACCGACGTCCTCGGGGTGGCCGTGGGTGAGGAGGTCCTGACGGCCGCGGGGGCGAACCTGCGCGAGCACGTCACCGCCCACGGCGGCACCACGTTCCGCGTCCGCCACGACGAGTTCGCCGTGCTGCTGCCGGGCCGCCCCGAGGAGGTCGTCGCCCACCTGCCCGCCGCGCTCGCCGCGATCAGCGCCGCGCCGTTGCAGGTCACCGGCGCGGGACGCTTCCCCGTCGAGGCCGTCGCCGGGGTCGCGTGCGTCGAAGCCGGCCTGCGCGGCCAGGAGGCCGGCGCGATGGTCCCCCTCGTCCACGCCGACCTGGCCCTGCGCGCCGCCCGCGCCACGGGCGGCCCCGGGTGGTCGGTCTACTCCGGTGAGGTCGCCAGCGCCCACGCCCGTCGCCTGCTGCTGCGCGAACGCCTCGCGCTGGCCGTCGCCGAGGGCGGGGTCGACGTCCACTACCAGCCGATCGTGAACTTCACGACGGGTCGCGTCGAGAAGTTCGAGGCCCTCGCCCGCTGGGACGACGTGCAGCTCGGACGGATCTCGCCCGTCGAGTTCATCGCCGTCGCGGAGGAGTCCAACCTCGTCGTGGCGCTCGGCGAGCACGTCCTGCGCCGGGCCGTCGCCAGCGCGTACGCCGCGGGGGTGTTCGCCTCCGGTGCGCGGCTGGCGGTCAACGTGTCCGTCGTGCAGCTGCAGTCGCCCGGCTTCGCGGACGTCGTGCGCGAGATCCTCGGGCACTACCGGATCCCGCCACACCTGCTGACGCTGGAACTCACCGAGTCCGTGTTCCTGGACTCCGACTCCCCCGCCGAACGCGTCGTCACCGAACTCGCGGCGCTCGGCTGCCAGATCGCCATCGACGACTTCGGCACCGGCTACTCCGCGTTCGGCTACCTCGACCGGCTGCCCGTCCACGTCCTGAAGGTCGACCGGTCGCTGACGCAGTCGATGACCGGCGCCGGCAACGGCCTGTCCGTCGTCACCGCCGTCGTCGACCTCGCCAACCGCCTCGGGCTGACCGTCGTCGTCGAAGGCGTCGAGACCGACGAGGAGGCCGCGATCTGCCGGCAGATCTCCGCCGGGCTCGGGCAGGGCTGGCTGTACTCGGCGGCGGTCACCGCGGACAAGATCTCCGCGGAGCTGGGTCGGGAGTACCCCGTGTCGGCGGAGCCGGTGCGCTGAGGAGTACCTCGACCGCCGTAGCCAGGACGGCTACAGTGGTGGAGTGAAGACGATCCGCGTGCGCGACCTGCGCAACGACTACGCCCAGATCATCCGCGAGATCGAGGCGGGCGAGACCTTCACCGTGACGAGTGACGGGCGACCGGTCGCGAGCCTCACCCCGTACGTCGAGCCCGAGGGTCCGCAGACCTGGCTTCCGGCCAGCCGCGCGGTCGGGGGGCTCGCTCACCTCGACCTCCCCGCGGACTTCGCGCAGGCCCTCCGTCGGGATCTGGACGAACACTTCGTCACCGAGGTCGAGGACCCCCTGGAGCGGTGGGAGTCCGAACGGGCGAGCGAAGAAGGCTCCTCCGACCGGTGACACGCCTGCTGCTCGACACCAACGCAGTCATCACTCTGGCCGCTGCTCCCGCCGGAACAGCGTTCGCCGGCATCGGGGACGCAGACTCTCTGGCCATCTCCGCCATGACCGAACTGGAGGTGCGCCTCGGTGCAGGACTGCGCCCCGGGAACGTGCGGATCCTGCACACCCTCACCTGGCTGACGCAGAACTACCGGGGACTCCCGACCGACGCGGCGGTGGTGGCAGCCTTTCCGGTCATCGTCGCCTCCGCGGTCGCGGCCGGGCAGAGTCCGAAACGGCAGATCGCCGACCTCACGATCGCGGCAACTGCCCTCGCCCACGAAGCGACACTCGTCACCGACGACAGGACTCTGCGCGAGGCCCTCATGGGCACGTTGCCGACCCGCTCGTTGCACTGAGGTCGTCGAGTGGAGCGTTCGGCGGCTCGGCGAGCGCCTGGAGACGCGGAACGCTCCACTCGAGCCACCGCGGAGGCGGGGAGTGGAACGTTCAGCGGCCCACCGGGGCTCGGAACGACGCGGAACGTTCCACTCCCGGACTTCCGGGGGGACGGGGCTGCGGCACCGGCCGCAGCACCCTCCCGACGCTCGAAGGTCAGCGACCTTCGGAGACGAACCCGCGGTCGATGCCGTAGTCGGTCAGCACGTCGCGCAGCGCGACGATCTGACGGCCCTCGAGGTCGTCGACGGCGCTGAGCAGGATCTCGGTGATCTCGCGGCGGTACTGGTCCATCGGCAGCACGCCGCCGCTGCGGGGGGCGGAGGTCCGGGGACGCTCGGAGGAGGCGGCCGGCGCGCGACCGGTGCTGGCACCGGCGGTGCGCGACGGGGACTGCAGCCGCACCTGGGTCGCCTTCAGGCCGCGGTCGCCCTCGGTGAGGGTGAAGTCCACCCAGACGCCCTCGGACAGGTCCTCGTTCTCGGCGCCCGCGACGTCCTTGATGTGGAAGAACACGTCGTCGGGAGCGTCCGAGCTCTTGATGAAGCCGAACCCCCGCTCGTCGTCGAACGACCGGATCTTGCCCTTGGCCACGCCACCCACCACTTCCACTGCTGCCTCGACTCACCCGCCACTGCGCGACGGGCCAGGCCCCATGGTCTCGCACTCCGGGACGTCGGACCGACCTCGCCGGTCCCCACCCCGTCAAGTCCGAAGATCAACTGACCGAGACCACCACCATGGCCGCCGCTCCGTTCGCCCCGACGCGCCCCACCGCGGGTCGCGTCGTCGGTGGACTCGCGTTGCTGGCGCTCGCCGCGGTCCTCACCCACCTGGCGACCGTGGTCCCCGGGACACCGCGCACAGCGGTCGTCGTCGTCGGGGTCGCGTCCATCGTCGTGTCGGCGGTCTCGCTGATCGTGCTGCACCGCGGGCACAACTCCGCCAAGTACCTCGCGGCCGGGGTCCTGTGGGGTCTGGGCGCGGTCGTCGCCGGGCTCCTCCCGGACCTCGACCTCGGCCCGTTCCCGTTGTCCCACGTCGTGTTCGCCCTCGGTGAGCTCGGCGCGCTGGCCGTCCTCCTGCAGCTGCTGGTCCGGGCCCGCGCGGGCAGCGACGACCCGCCCCTCGTCGTCGACGCGCTGATGCTCGGCAGCGCCCTGATCACCCTCGGCTGGGACGCGTTCGCCCGCACCAGGCACAGTGGTACGGGCGGCGAGAACGCCGCGACGCTGCTGGTCGTCGTCGCCGCCTCCCTCGTCGCGGGCTCCGCCGTCGCGCTCGGCGTCGAACAGCCCCGCCTGCGGGTCTCGGCCACCGGCCTCACCGTCAACGGGGTCGCCACCGCGGTGGTCGCCGTCTGCCTCCCGCACGACGTCGCGATCGCCGGCGTCGCCGCCGCCCTCGCGATGGCCGGCGGGATCGTCGGGCTGCTGACGCTGCCGCGCGACGGGGTCGTCCGCCACGGCGGGGCCGACGCCGAACGCGCCGCCCGCCGCCTCGAGGTCGCCTCACTGATCCCCGGCCCGATCCTGCTCGTCGACATCCTGCTGCTCGTCGTGTTCCCCCGGGCCGACCCCGTGCTGTTCGCGACGTTCATCACCGTGCTCGTCACGTTCACCATCCGGCACGCCGCGACGGCGCGCTCGATCGACCGCACCACCGCGCACCTGAAGTTCCTGGCCCTGCACGACGCCCTCACCGGCCTCGGCAACCGCACCCTGCTCGAACGCGCCCTCACCGGACCCGACCACGACCAGTCGCTCGTGCTGCTGGAACTCGTCGGGCTCGACGACGTCAACGACGTCCTCGGCGTCAGCGCCGGCGACGCCCTCATCCGGGCCGCCGCCGAGGAGGTCCTACTCGTCGTCGGCGGCCTCGACGGCAGCGCCTACCGCACCGGCGGTGACCAGATCGCCGTCGTCCTGCGCGGAGACCCCGCGCACTGCCTGCGCCACGCCGAGAGCCTCATCGCCGCGATCACCACCGCACCGGCGAAGGTCGCCGGGGCCGGACGCTTCCCGCTGACCGCGGTCGCCGGCATCGCCGGCCGCGCGCCCGACGGCACCGACCCCGACGCGGTCGGCGACGTGATGGCGCCCTTCGTGCAGGCCGACATCGCCCTGCGCGACGCCAAGCACCTCGGCGGCGGCGCCGTGTCGGTGTACTCCGGGACGGTCGCGGTCGAGCACGCCCGTCGCGGCCTCATGCGCGAACGCCTCACCCTGGCCGTCGCCGAGGGCGGCGTCGACGTCCACTACCAACCGGTGGTGTCGTTCACGACCGGGCGCGTCGACAAGTTCGAGGCGCTCGCCCGCTGGGAGGACCCGGTGCTGGGGCGGATCTCCCCCGTGGAGTTCATCGCGATCGCCGAGGAGTCGAACCTCGTCGTCGCGCTCGGCGAGCACGTCCTGCGCCACGCCGTGCAGTGGGCCTACGAGGCCGGGGTGTTCTCCGTCGGCGTCGGCCTGGCCGTCAACGTCTCCGTCGTGCAGCTGCAGTCCCCGGGTTTCGCCGACATCGTCCGCGAGATCCTCGACCAGTACCGGATCGCCCCGCACCTGCTGACCCTGGAACTCACCGAGTCGGTGTTCCTGGACGAGGACTCCCCCGCCGAACGCGTCGTCACCGAACTCGCGGGCCTGGGCTGCCAGATCGCGATCGACGACTTCGGCACCGGGTACTCCGCCTTCGGCTACCTCGGGCGGCTGCCCGTCCACGTGCTCAAGATCGACCGTTCGCTGACGCAGTCCCTCACCGACGACGTCAACGGCCAGTCCGTCGTGACCTGCGTCGTCGACCTCGCGAACCGCCTCGGGCTGAGCGTCGTCGTCGAGGGCGTCGAGACCGAGCAGCAGGCCGACATCTGCCGCTTCATCTCCGCGCCGCTCGGGCAGGGGTGGTTGTACTCCCCCGCCGTGCCGCGGGAACTGCTCGGCGCACAGCTCGCCCACGTCTATCCCGTGCCCGGGGTGCTGGGGCTCGAGGACGAGACCCGCGTCTGAGCGACGGGGTTCCGAGCCGGTCCGAACGGGTGTCCGGACTACGTTCCACCGCTCCAGGTGCCGATGTCTCGAGGGTGACTCTCCGGCCCCTCCCGCGGGTCGACGTACCTGCGTCGGCCCGGAGCGTCTGCTTCGCCGCTCTGTTCTTCGGCGCCGTCTACCTCGGGCGGCTCACCGTCATGGACGGGACCAGCCTGGCCGTCGTGTGGCCCGCCGCCGGGGTCGCCGCCGCGTGGCTGAGCGTCCAGCACGGAACCCGGACCCGCTGGCTCGACCTCGGCCTCCTCGCCGCGGTCACCGTCGCCGTGAACGCGGCGACGGGCGCCGGGCCCGTCCTCCTCGCGGGTTTCGTCGTGACCAACGTGGTGCAGGCGGAACTGTTCGCGGTGCTGCGCCGACGCTGCTTCTCCCCCGCCGCGACCTCCTTCGGCAGCCGCCAGCTCGCGGTGCTGCTCGCCGTGACGACCGCCGCCTGCGCCGTGGGGACCCTCGGCGGGATCGTGACGATGCTGCTGAACGGTTCGCCCGTGACCTGGATCCGGATCGCCGTCTGGTTCACCCGGAACTGGGCCGGGATCCTGCTGGTCACCCCGGTGCTGCTGCGCGCGTTCCACCGCGTCCCCGTCCGCCTCCCGCGCGGCGCCGGTCGCAACGCGGAACTCACCGGCGTCCTGGGCCTGTCGCTGCTGGCCTACGTCGGGGTGTTCTGGGGCATCGAGGGACTGCCCCTGGCGTTCCTGCCGCTGGCCACGACGATCTGGCTGGCCCTGCGCTTCGACACCACGATCGTCGTCGTCACCGACCTCGTGATGGCGGCGATCACGATCCTCGGGACCCTCACCGGCCACGGCCCGTTCGCCTCGATCCACGACCCCCTCACCCAGGTCCTGGTCGTCCAGGTCCACGTCGCCTTCCTGGCCGTGCTGGGCCTCGCCCTCGCCGTCGGCCGCGACGAACGCACCTCGCTGGTGGGCCGGCTCTCCGCCGCGACCGCGGAGGCTGTCGAGGCACGCGCCGAGGCCGAGCGCCACGGCCGCTTCACCGACGCCGTCCTGGCCGGCGTCGGCTCCGGCATCGTCGTCTCCGACCGGGACGGGCGGCTGCTGCTCTTCAACGACACCGCGCGCGCCTGGCACGGTCTCGACGCCGACGCCGGCCTCGATCCCGCCGAGCACGCCGGGAACTACCACCTCTACGGCCCCGACGGCTCGACCCCGCTGGCCGACGCCGACATCCCGCTGCTGCGGACGCTCGCGGAGGGCACGGTGAGCAACGCCGAGATCGTCATCGCCCGTCCGGACGGCCCCCCGGTCCCCGTGGTCTGCAACGGCCGCACCGTCACCGGTGTCGACGGGGAGGTCCTCGGAGCCGTCGTCGCCATGCACGACCTCAGCGACCTCCGGGCCCGCGAGACCGCCCTAGCGGAGGCGAACGCCCGGCTGGCCACGCACGCCACCAAGGTCGAGCAGCTGGCTGCGGCGTCCCGGACGGTGCTGAGGGCCGAGGACCCGCGCCAGGCCGTCTGCGCCGCCGCCGCCGAGATCGCCGGTGCCGACGCCGCCTACCTCATGCAGCCCGACGGGCAGGGGCGACTGGTGACGACGTCGACCGTCGGCCTGCCCGAGGACCTGGTGCTGAGCGTCGACGTCCGCCACGACGTCAGCCTGGTCCTGACCAGCTACCTGTTCTGCGAACCCGTGTTCGTGGCCGACGTCGAGACCCACCCGCACGCCAGCGCGGTCCTCATCGAGGCCTGCGGCACGGTGTCGGGCGCCTGGCAGCCCGTCGTCGACGCCGACGGCCGCGTCGTGGGGGTCCTCGGGATCATCTGGCGCCACCGGCTCGCGGTGCTGGAACCGACGACCGCCGTCGTCCTCGAAGGCCTGGCCGCGGAGGCCGCCCACGCCTTCGCCCGCGCCGACCTGCACACCCAGCTCGCCCGCGCCGCCCAGCACGACGCCCTCACCGGCCTGGTCAACCGCCGCCGCTGGGACGACGTGGCCCGCCAGGAGATCGCCCGCGCGACCCGGCAGCGCGCACCGCTGACGTTCGCGCTGCTCGACCTCGACCACTTCAAGCGCTACAACGACACCCGCGGCCACCTCGCGGGCGACGAGCTGCTGCGGGCCTTCGCCGCGGCGGCGGGCGAGCAGCTGCGCGAGCTGGACACGCTCTCGCGCTGGGGCGGGGAGGAGTTCGCCGTGCTGCTGCCCGGCTGCGCCGCGATCGACGCCGTCGACGTGCTGGACCGCATCCGCGCCGCCGTGCCCGACGGCCAGACCTGCACGGTCGGGGTCTGCGAGTGGCTGCCGGGGATGGATGCCGAGGAGGTCATGGCCGGCGCGGACCGGGCGCTGTACCGGGGCAAGGACACCCGGAACGTCACCGTCGTCGGGTCCTGCGCCGACGTCACCGTCGTGGGCCCGGCGAGGTGAACGCGGCGGACCCGACAGCAGCACCGGCGAGGTCTCGCCAGGAAGTGGAACGTTCGGCGGCCGTTCGCGCCTGGGAAGCCGCCGAAGGTTCCACTCCTCCGCCGGGTCGGACGATGCGACCGTCGGAGAGTCGCGCGAACCACCCAGCGCCGGCGAGCCCGAGCCGCTGAGCCTCGTGGAGGCGGTGGACGGTGCGGGGTCGGCGGATGGTGACGTCGGGCTCGAAGAAGCGCAGCACCCGCAGACCGACGATCTCGAGACGCGCCTCCCGCAGGTGGTCCTCGCGGGCCCGTCGCTCGTGCCACGTCCGACCGTCGTACTCGGCGACGAGACCGGTCACGGGGTCGAGCAGGTCGACCACACCCAGACGGTGCCCGTCCGCGGTGAACACCTCGACGTTGGCCAGGGGACGGACGAGACCCGCGTCGCACTGCCAGACCAGTCGCAACCGGGTCTCCCCCGGGGACCACGAGTGCTCGCTCAGCAGCTCGAGGAGCTTGCGCAGCGACGGCAGTCCCCGCATCCCCGGGTGAGCCGCCACGAAGGCCCGGACGTCCGCGACGGAGACCAGCGGCGTCGCCAGCAGGCACTCCGCGGCCGCGATCCCCTCCCTCGGGTCCTGCGCCCACCGGATGAGGTCGACGACCGTCTGCTCGGGGCTGGTCACGGGCAGACCGGCGGCGTCACGGACGTCCTGGATGCCCGAGCGCAGGTAGCGGATGCCCGGCCTCGGGCGCAGCTTCGACGTCCTGGGCAGGTGGATGAGGACGTCCTGGGGCCCGTCGGGGCCGATGCCGTCGAGGTGTCGCGCGCCGAGGAGCCTGGCTGCGGCCCAGCCACCCAGCACGTCGCCGGGGCGCATCAACCGGGAGGCGGCCTGGATGCGCAGGTCCGGGGAGTCGGGAACGTCCGCGGCGACGTGGATCCCACGGTGCACCCGACGGAACCGGCGCCCCGCGAGGACGTCCTTGCTGATCCCTGCAGCGGTGAGGTCGGCGGTGCGCTCGGGGAGGTCCATCCACCGAGGGTGGACACCCGGCCGCGCCCACGGTCCGCACCGTCCACAGGCACCGGTCCAGAGCGTCCCTGTGCACAGAAGAACGCGACGGAAGGGGAACGTTCGGCGGCTTCCACCGGCCGGGAAGCCGCCGAACGTTCCTCTTCTCGTCAGACGCTCAGCGGGACCGCGCTCCAGGTGCTGGTGAAGGCGAGGCCGCTGCGCTGGAAGAGCTGGGTGACGGGGCAGCGGCGCTCGGTCTCGCCCTGCAGCCGCGCGAACTGCTCGGGGGTCGCGTCGGTCTCGAGGGTCACCTCGACGGTGACGGCGTCGAAGTTGGCGTTGCCCTCGGCGCCGGTGGAGATGACCGACGGGTCGAGGTCGCCCTGGGCCCGCAGCTGCCAGCGGCCGAGGGTGAGCCCGAGGCTCTTGGCGACGAGGCTGCCGGTGACCTGGTGGCAGGAGGTCAGGGCCCCGAGGGCGTAGCTGAGCGGGCTGGGTTCGGCGTCGGCGCCGCCGAAGGCGGGCAGGGTGTCGGCCCGGAACTGGTGCGGGTCGTCACCGAGGGCGGTGAGGGTCTGGGCGACCCCGGTCCCCTCGGCCTCGACGACGAACGGGACGGTCTGCTTGGCCACGAGGTCCTCCTGCGCTGCGCCCGGCGGTCGGGAACGCACGACGAAACCTACGGTCGCCGGGGGGAAGCGCCAACGGAGGTCAGCCGGGACGGCTCGGGCGCGCGGCTCATCAGCCGCTCCCGCAGGAAGGTCTGGAGGTTCGCGCCCAGCGGGTCGCCGGGTTGGGCCTTCTCGGGGTCGTCCAGGCCCCGTTCGCGGCGGGAGACCTGAGGGCCGGTGGCGCGCAGCGACAGGAGGAGGCGACGGGAGTACGTCCCCGCGAGCAGACAGTGCCTGGCCTCGGCGCGGAGAGTCAGGTCGAGCCCGTCCAACCAGTCGTCGAAGGAGGCGATCACGCGGTCAGTGTGCACCCCGGTCGTCCACCTCCGGATCACCCGAGGGCCGACCGAGGGGACCCGACCACGAATGGTCACCACACAATCTCCCTCCGTCACCAAAGTGGTGTCACGCGCAACGAGATGGCTTGTCCCGCAGGCCTATCCCGGCCTGGATCTCACCCATTCGACCGATCTATCTGGTCATCACCCGCGCCGATGACCAGGATGGCGGGCGGGAGGGGCCACGAGCACCGAGGGGGCAGTCATGGGGGACACGGTCGTCACCGCGGTCGCGCTCGTCCGCACGACGGTCATCGCCGCCTCGTTCGCGGCCCTGACCTTCCGGGTGCGCCGCCCCGCCGGTGAGAGGTCGGTGTGGCGCTCCTACCAGTTCGGCGTCGGGACGCTGCTCCTCGGTTCCGCGCTCGACACCGTCGTCCGGGCCGGCGGGATCCGGTCCCCCCTCACGGACGTCGCGCTCGTCGCCTGCGCGCAGACGACGTGCTTCTTCCTCTACCGCGCCCTGCTGCACTGGAACCGCCAGCGCACCTCGACGTCGGGCACCGGCCGGGCGGACTGGCTGCTCGGCGTCGGGAGCACGGCTGCGTTCACCGGGATCCTGCTGACGGTGGCCGCGTCCGCCGGCCACCGGGCGGGCACCTTCGCGACGCAGCTGCACGCCTTCCACCTCGGCGCCCTGCTGGTGCTCCTGGCCTCCTACGTCGTCGTGATGATCTCGGCCCAGGCCGTGCGCAACGCCCGCGGCTGGGTGGTCGTGGCGAGCGTCGCCGCGGTGCTGGCCGGACAGGCGCACCTCGCGCTGCACCCCTCGGCGACGGCTCAGGTCCTGGCCTCGCTGTCCTGGGCCGCGCTCGCCGCCACCCTCGGCGGGTGCGCGCTGCTGCGCCCCTCGCGCGGGGACCCCTCGGTGCCGTCGCCGCTCTCGCTGGCGCTCAGCGCGTTCGGGGCGCTCGGGCTGGGTCTGGTGACGGCCTTCGCCGCCCTCAGCGTCCCCGGGGCCCGCGCCGCGCTGGTCTGGGCGGGGCTCGCGATGCTGCTGGCCTGCGTGCGGTTGTTCCGCTTCGTCGGCGAGATCACCGGGCAGGACCGCGACCGTCGCGCCGCCCGCACCGACGAGCTGACCGGGCTGGGCAACCGCCGGGCCTTCACCGCGGCCGTCGAGGAAGCCTGCGCGGGAGAGGCGCCGGTCGCCGTCGCCCTGCTCGACCTGGACCGCTTCAAGGAGGTCAACGACCACCACGGTCACGGCGTCGGGGACCGGCTGCTGCAGGTCGCGGCCGTCCGGCTGCAGGAACTCACCCCGCCGCGGGGCCTGCTGACGCGGCTCGGCGGCGACGAGTTCGCCGTCGTCCTCACCGGAGCCGACGCGGCCGCCGCGCTGCGCACCGCTCGGACCTTCGCCGCGGCGATCGGCGGCGGCCTGATCGTCGAGGGCCGCTCCTTCGACGTCGGCGCCAGCGTCGGCGTCGCCACCTCTACCGGTCTCGACGACCTCGACGGGCTGGAGCTGCTGCGCCGAGCGGACGCCGCGATGTACGTGGCGAAGGGCGACGGCGGCGGCGCCACGCTGCACGACGACGAGATCGACCGGCTCTGGCGGGGGCGCGCCGACCTGGCCGAGGACCTGCACGCCGCCTTCGAGTGCCCGCAGGCCCTCCCGTTCGAGGTGCACTACCAACCCCAGCTCTGCCTGCGCAGCGGCGAGGTCGTCGGCGTCGAGGCCCTGGTGCGCTGGCAGCACCCCCGGCACGGGCTGCTCGCCCCGGCCGCGTTCCTCTCGATCGTCGAGGAGCGCGGGCTGATGCCGGCCCTCACCTCCCACGTCGCCCGGACCGCGAGCGCCGACCTGGCCCGGTGGCGCACGGCGGGGCTCGACCTGCGGTTGTCGATCAACACCTCCACGACGTACCTGTCGGACCCGCAGCTGCTGGAGGTCCTCGACGAGGTCGTCCGCAGCGGTACGGCCTCCTCCCGCCTGGTCGTCGAGGTCACCGAGACCACCCTGATGCGGGACCCGGAGCGGGCGCTGGCGATGTGCCACGAGATCACCGCGCGCGGTTGCGCGCTGAGCATCGACGACTTCGGGACGGGGTACTCCTCGTTGGCCTACCTGGCGAACCTGCCGGCCACGGAGCTGAAGATCGACCGCTCGTTCACGATGCGTGCGCTGACCGACGAGCGGATCGCGGCGATCGTCGCGGGGACGGTGGAGCTGGCCCACCACCTGGGTCTGCGGACGGTGGCGGAGGGGGTCGAGGACGAGGCGACGCTGGAGCTGCTGCGGCGCACGGGGTGCGACGAGTCGCAGGGCTACCTGCACTCGCGGCCGGTCCCGGCGGCGGAGCTGGTGCGCTGGGTCCTGGAGCGGCGTCGGGCCGCGGCCGTCGCCGTGGTGTGAGGGCAGGACCACCGGGACGGCCCCCGGGCCCCGCGCTCAGGCTCGCGCCACCCCGGAGTGGGGCTTAACCTCTTTCCGATGGACGGGACGAACTCGACGGCGTTCGCCGGGACCGCCGCGCAGTTGCCACAGGTCCTGCACGGTCAGCCCGGTGCGGTGCTGCTGGTGCGGGTGGCCGACGGCGTGGTCCTGTTCGCCAACCCCCTCGCGGACCAGCTCGCTCCCGGGGTGTCCCTGCCCTGCGCGGTGGACGACTGGTCGCGGGCGGCGGGTCTGCAGGCTCCCGACGGCATCGACATCTCGGACCCGGCGACGGGCTCGTCGCCGCTGTCGCGGATCGCCCGCGGCGAACCCGTGCACGGCGAACGCGTCACCGCGGCCCGGTCCTCCGACATGTCGGGCGCCCGTGAGGCGTTGTGGGTCATCGGCCTGCCGTTGTCGGACGCGCCCGTCGACGAGCTCAGCGGGCTGGCCCTGGTGGCGTTGCTGCCGCTGCGCGAGGAGGGACTGGTCCGGGACGCGAAGGAGTCCGCGGAGCGCCTCCACAGCCGCGCGGTCCTGGCCAGCGACCTGTCGTTCACGATCTCCGACCCGGCCCAGCCGGACAACCCGCTGGTGTGGGTGAACCCCGCCTTCGAGCGGGTGACCGGGTACGGCCGCGAGGTGCTGGGGACGAACTGCCGGTTCCTGCAGGGGCCGGAGACCGATCGCGACGCGGTCCAGCGGATCCGACACGCCCTGGAGACGGGCGAAACGATCACGGAGCTCCTGCTGAACTACCGCAAGGACGGCACGGCGTTCTGGAACGAGGTGGTGATCTCCCCCATCCGCAACGCCGAGGGTCGGGTCACGCACTTCGTCGGCGTGCAGTCCGACGTGACGTTGCGGGTGCAGGCCGAGCGCGAACGCGATGCGGCGCTGGCCTACGCCCGCGACGCCCGGCACCGGCTGGAGTTCCTCTCCAGGGTGACCGAGCAGTTGTCGGAGGTCCTGGACCCCGCTGCCGCGCAGGACCTCCTGCCCTCGCTGGTCGTCCCGGAGTTCGCCCAGTGGGCGTTCGCGACCCTCCTCGACGGGAGCGGCCGGACGCGGCACGTCCACGCGTCGCACGCCAACCCGACGCTGGCCGCCGAGACCGACCGGTTCCAGGAGCTGCACCACGGTCTGGGTAACGGCTCGATCTCCCTGCGCGTCCTGCACGGGGAGCTCGGGCCGACGCTGGTGACCGTCGAGGACGAGCACGTCGACGCCGTCGCGTCCACCGAGACCGCGCAGGTCCTGCGCCGTCTCGGGCTGGGCAGCGCGATCGTCGTGCCGTTGCGCGCGCGGGGCCTGGTGACGGGTTCGCTGACGCTGCTCTCCGGTCCCGACCGGGCCGCCTTCACCGAGGACGACCTGGCGACGGCGAGCGACCTGGGGGCCCGGGCCGGGGTGGCGCTGGAGAACGCCCGGCTCTACGCCCAGCAGCGGACGTCGTCGGAGACGTTGCAGCGCAGCATGTTGAGTCCGCCGACCCAGTCGGCCGGGCTGTCCATCGCCACCCGCTACCACCCGGCGGCCGAGGCGGCCCAGGTCGGTGGGGACTGGTACGACGCGTTCACCCAGCCCGACGGGCGGACCGTCGTCGTCATCGGTGACGTCATGGGTCACGACGTGTCGGCGGCGGCCGCGATGGGCCAGCTGCGGACCCTGGTGCGGGCACTGGCCTACGACCGTTCCGCGCAGCCCGACGAGGTCCTGCGGCGTCTCGACGAGGTCCTCGCGGGCCTCGGCCTGACGACGCTGGCCACGGCGGTCGTCCTGCAGCTCGACCCCGAGTCCGCCGACGGCGCACGCGTGATCCGCTGGTGCACGGCCGGTCACCTGCCCCCGGTGGTCGCCGACCCGGACGGATCGGTGCGCTTCCTGGCCGGGGAGGGGATCGTCCTGGGACTCGGTGCCGGTCAGCAGCGCGTGCAGCAGGAGGCTCGCCTCGAGCGGGGGTCCACGCTGCTGCTCTACACCGACGGTCTGGTGGAGCGGCGCGACCGTCCGATGGACGTCCGTCTGGGTGAACTGCGCGACGTCGTGCACGCCGTGGCCGGGGTGGAGGGGGCGGACGTGGAGACGCTCTGCGACCAGCTGCTGGTGCGGATGCTGCCCGACGGCAGCGACGACGACGTGGCGATCGTCGCGGTCCGCGTCACCCGTACCTGACTCCACACACCTTCTAGACCCTTCTAGACGCTCCCGACCGTACCGAACCGAACACTCTGCGTCATGATGTGTGACGGGGAGCATTCGACGCCGCCCCTTCGAGGGGAGCCGACGGGTGACGGAACAGACCGGCGAGGACGCCCGCATCGCCGCGACCGAGCGCCTGCTGGGTGCCGCACCGCTCGGCGCCCTCGACGTCGTGACGTCGCTGGCGGCGCAGATGCTGCACACCACCTCCGCCGAGGTCTCGCTGGTCACCGACGTGCGCCACACCGTCACCGCGGCCGGCGAGACGGCGCAGAACGCCGGTTCGAGCACCTCCCGCATCGACTCCTTCTGCGCCATCGTCGTGGAGGAGGGGCAGGCCCTCGTCGTCGCCGACGCGGTGCACGACGTCCGGGTGCGCGACCGCCGCCCCGTGGTGACGGGGTTCCTCGGGTCCTACCTCGGGGTGCCGATGGTCGCCGACGACGGCCACGTCGTCGGGTCGCTCTGCGTGCACCAGCACGAACCCCGCGGCTGGACGGCCCGCGACCAGGAGATCCTCACCGAGCTCGCGAGCGCGGCCACCGGCCATCTCGAGATCTCCGCCCTCACCGACGACTACCGGGGGCGACAGCGGGCCGCGGAACTCGGGTCGGCCGCCACGGCGGCCGGGATCGGCACCTGGGAGTGGAACTTCGCCGACGACTCCCTCGTCTGGGACGACGTGCTGCTGGACCTCTTCGGGCTCACCCCGGAGACGTTCGGCGGCCGCATCGACAGCTTCAACGCCGCCGTTCACCCCGAGGACCTGCCCGAGGTCACCCGCCTCCTGGCCGAGGCCATCGCCACCAGCCGGGTCTACGAGGCGCAGTTCCGGATCCTGCGCCCCGACGGCGGACTGCGCTGGATCGCCGCCCGCGGGAAACCCTCCCCCGGCCTGGACGGTCGCGTCGACCGGTTCGTGGGCGCGGTGACCGACCTGACGGCGTTGCGGCGCGGGGAGGCGCGCATCGGGACCGTCCTCGACACGATGGCCGTCGGGTACGTCGCCCTCGACCGGGACGGACGGTTCTCCTACGCCAACGCCGAGGCCGAACGGGTCCTCGCGACCCCGCGGGCGCAGTTCCTCGGCCGGACGGTCCGGGACGCGTTCCCGCGGATCGAGGGCTCGACGCTGATCCAGGAGTACCGCCGCGTCGCGGACGGCGGCGCGAACGTGTCCTTCGACGCCTACTACCCACCCCCGCTCGACGCGTGGTTCGAGGTCCGGGTCGTGCCCGTCGACGACGGGGTCGGGATCTACTTCCTGGACATCAGCGGACGAATCGCGGCGCAACAGGAAGCGGAACGCAACGCGGAACGGGCCGCCGCCCTGGCCGAGGTCGCCGGCGCGTTCGCCGAGACCCTCGACGCCGAACAGGCCCTGCTGGACGCCGTCCGCGCGCTCGTGCCGCGGTTCGCCGACTGGACCATCGTGTCCACCCTCGACGGGGGAACGGCGCCCTGGAAGAAGCGGCTGCGCGACGTGGGGGCCTGGCACCACGACCCCCTGCTGCGGGGGGTCCTCGAGGAGTACCGCGGACTGCGGGTCGAGGCGTTCACCGACGACTCCCCGGTCCGCGACGCGCTGACCCACGGGACCCTCGTCCTGGTGGACTCCGCCGCCCTGCCCCCCGGTCGCCTCCTGGAACCCGGGCGCGCGCACGAACTCCTCGTCGACCTGGCTCCCGCCACCACCGTCGTCCTGCCGTTGCGCGGGCGGGGCCGGACCCGGGGACTGCTGACCGTGGTCCGCACCGCGGACCGCGAACCGTTCTCCGCCGAGGACACCGCCACGCTGGAGGAGGTCAGCCGCCAGATCGGACTCGGCCTGGACAACGCGCAGCTCTCCGCCGCGCAGCGCGGTCTGGCCGAGGAACTGCAGCTGAGCCTGCTCACGGAACTCCCCCGCTTCGACGACCTGCAACTCGTCGCGCGCTACGTCGCCGCCGCCGACGGCGCCCAGATCGGCGGCGACTGGTACGACGGCTTCACCGTCGCCGACGGCAGCACCTTCCTGGTGATCGGCGACGTCACCGGCCACGACCGGGGTGCGGCCGTCGCGATGGCGCAGGTGCGCAACGTCCTGCGCGGGGTGGCCCACGCCCTCCGCGACTCCCCCGCCCGCATCCTCGAGGCCCTGGAACGGGCGATGCGCGACCTCGCCGTCGACACCCTCGGGACGGCCGTCCTGGCCCGGGTCGAACGGGGTCCGACCGACACCACGCGCGTGCTGCGCTGGTCCAGCGCGGGCCACCTCCCCCCGCTGGTGGTGCACGCCGACGGGCGGGCGGAACTCCTCGACCGCCCGCACGACCTGCTGCTGGGTCTCGACTCCGGCCTGCAACGGCACGACCACACCGTCGCCCTGCTCGAGGGCGACACGCTGCTGCTCTACACCGACGGACTGGTGGAACGCCGCGACGAGGACCTCGACGAGGGGCTCGACCGGTTGCGGCGCAACGCCGTCGAGCTCGCCGGACTGCCTGCGGACCGGTTCTGCGACACGCTGCTGGCGCGGATGTCACCGGGCAGCGAGGACGACATCGCGCTCCTGCTGCTCCGCGTGCACCCCACGTCCTGACCCGGCGGGGTCAAGCGGAGAGGTCGCACCAGACGGTCTTGCCGCTCGCTTCCGGGCGCACACCCCAGGCGGAGCTCAGGACGGCGACGAGCCCGACCCCGCGTCCGGACTCGGCGTCGGCGCCGGGGGTGGACAGCTGCGGCGTGGCCTCGCTGCCGTCGCTGACCTCGAGGTGCAGGACCCCCGAGCGGCAGTCCACGCAGGCGCGGACGGGGGGCTGACCGTGCTCGACGGCGTTGACGATCAGCTCGGAGATGACCAGCAGAGCCCGGTCCAGGACGTCCCCCGCGTGGTCCGGGCACATGCGCGAGCGCACGAACACTCGGGCCCGACGGGCCGCGGACAGGTCCGCCGGCAGGTCGAGCTCGGCTTCGGGCATCGCCTCGCACACATGACCATGGTGCTGCCGGTACGGGTGGGCCGCGTCTGGTAGAAGGTGCAACCACTTGTTCTGCGCCTTCCCAGGTGTCGGGATACCGTCGGCCACGGCGCAACGACGCGTGTCCGCACCCCCCGGCAACAAGCACTGGAGAAGTCGTGCCCACCACAGTCAAGGCCTACGCCGCCACGTCCGCGACCGAGCCCCTGACGCCGTTCGAGGTCGAACGCCGCGACGTCGGGCCCAAGGACGTCGCGATCGACATCAAGTTCGCCGGCATCTGCCACTCCGACATCCACACCGCCCGCAGCGAGTGGGGCCCCGCGAACTACCCGGTCGTCGTCGGCCACGAGATCGCCGGCATCGTCACCGAGGTCGGCTCCGAGGTCACCAAGTTCTCCGTCGGCGACCGCGTCGGCGTCGGCTGCATGGTCGACTCCTGCGGGGAGTGCAAGAACTGCACCGCCGGCAACGAGCAGTTCTGCCTCAAGGGCAACATCGGCACCTACAACAGCGTCGGCAAGGACGGCCAGCCCACCCAGGGCGGCTACTCCCAGGCCATCGTCGTGACCGAGGCCTTCGTCCTGAACATCCCCGACGGCATCGAGCTCGACGAGGCCGCGCCGCTGCTGTGCGCGGGGATCACCACGTACTCCCCGCTGCGCCACTGGGGCGCCGGCCCCGGCAAGAAGGTCGCCGTCGTCGGCCTCGGTGGGCTCGGCCACATGGCCGTCAAGATCGCCGCCGCCATGGGCGCCGAGGTCACCGTCCTGTCGCAGTCGCTGAAGAAGCAGGAGGACGGGTTGCGCCTGGGCGCCGCGCACTACTACGCGACCTCCGACGACGCGACCTTCGAGGACCTCAAGGGCTCCTTCGACCTCATCGTCAACACCGTCAGCGCGCAGCTGGACTTCGACAAGTTCCTCTCGCTGCTCGAGGTCAACGGCGCGATGGTCAACGTCGGCCTGCCCGAGAAGCCGATCTCGCTGCACATGTTCTCCGTCGTCATGGGCAACCGCAGCTTCGCCGGTTCCAACATCGGCGGGATCCGCGAGACCCAGGAGATGCTCGACTTCTGCGCCGAGCACCACCTCGGGTCCGAGATCGAGACGATCCCGGCCGAGAAGATCAACGAGGCCTACGAACGCGTGCTCGCCTCCGACGTGCGCTACCGCTTCGTGATCGACACCGCCACCCTCTGACCCGCTGCGTCCCGGCGCGCGACCTCGCGCGCCGGGACGTGCCCTGCCCTCGACCCCCGGGGGAGCGCACCGGCGGGAGGCGACCTACGGTGCGGACATGGACATCGGCATCATCGGCGCCGGCAACATCGGCGGAAACCTCGCACGCTCCTTCACCGGTCTCGGTCACCGGGTCCGGATCGCCAACTCCCGCGGACCGGAGACGCTCGCGGACCTCGCCGCGGAGACCGGCGCGGTCGCCGTGCCGGCGGGCGAGGCGGCGCAGGGCGCTGAACTCGTGGTGGTGACCGTGCCGCAGAAGAACGTGCCGGACCTGCCCGCGGGTCTGCTCGACGCCCTCCCCGACGGCACCGTCGTGATCGACACCGGCAACTACTACCCCCGTGAACGCGACGGCCTGATCGCCGAGATCGAGGCCGGCACCCCGGAGACCGTGTGGGCCGCGCAGCACCTCGACCCGGCCGGTCGGCTGCGGTGGGTGAAGGCGTTCAACGGCATCCACGCCGAGCACCTGCTCAGCGCGACCCGTCCCGTGGGCGACATGGAACGCCGGGCCCTGCCCGTCGCCGCCGACGACGAGGAGGCCAAGGCCACCGTCATCGCCCTGCTGGACGAGATGGGCTTCGACGGCGTCGACGGCGGATCGCTGGCCGACTCCTGGCGCCAGCAGCCCGGCACCCCCGTCTACGGGGCCGAGGGCAGCGCCGAGACGATCACCGCGGCCCTCGCCGCCGCGCCGCGCGAGCGCCCCGCCGACTTCCGCGCCTGACCTCACCCCGGTGACCGGGAGGTCCACCCCCGCGTTCGCGGAGGTGGGCCTCCCGTGTGTCGAGGGGAAACGCGGCCATCCGGGTGGTTGAACGTCAAATCACCTTTCCGGCACCCGTTCAGCGTCGAAGGTGGCGTTGTGAAGACGATTCCTCGACGCAGGGTGACCGGGCTGGCGCTGCTGTGTGCCGTCGGCGCGGCCGGGCTCGCGTCGCCGCTGGCCACGGCCGGCTACGTCGTGCTGCTCGTCCTGCTGCTCCTGGCGCTCGTCGTCCGCCCCGTCGTCCGAGCGGAGAGCCGGTGGGTCTGGGGCGGTTTCGCGGCCGGTGCCGCGCTGCTCGCCGGGACCCAGCTGGTCCTCCTGCTGGCCTCGCACGGCGCGAGCGACGTCACCGCGGCGGCACTGACCGAGCACCAGGTCCTCGCCTCGCTCGGGCTGCTGGCCTACCCCGTCTTCTACAGCGCCCAGATGGGTCTGCTGCGCCGGCGCGTGCAGGACCTCCTCCCGAGCGCCTGGCTGGACGGCGCGCTCACCATGATCGCCCTCGCGGCGTTCGCCGCGGCGGTGTTCGTCGAGCCCGTCGCCGAGGCGACCGGGGTCGGCCGCCTCGCGGCCCTCGCGCTCGTCGGCCGACCCGCGTTCGACCTGCTGCTGTTCTCCGTGGCCCTGGCGACCTGCGCCATCCTGCGCCGACGCACCGAGCGCGGCACGGTGCTGCTGGTCGTGGCGTTCGGGGTGCTCACGCTGTCCGACGTCGCCGGCGTGCTCCGCCTGTGCGGCACGTTCACCGGGCCCGCCCTGAGCCCGGCCGTCGACGCCGGCCGTCTCGTGGCGCTCGCCCTGGTCTGCCTGGCCTCCTGGGCGCGCGGCACCGAGCACGTCGCGGAGCGGGTCGTCGCCGGGTGGTCGACCATGCTGACCCCGCTCGTCGTGCTGGTCATCAGCTGCTCCCTGCTCGCCGTCGACCACGTCGACCGGCTGCCCGCCCCGACGGCTCAGCTCGCGCTGCTCGGCCTGGTCGGGGTGGGGTTCAAGGGCGCGGTCGTCTTCCGCGAGGTGCTCCGCCTCGCCGACAGCCGCCGTCTGGCCCTCACCGACGACCTGACCGGTCTGCCGAACCGCCGGGCCCTGGCGGCGGCGCTGCGAGCGACCCAGGAGGACGACGCCCCCGCCGCCCTGCTGCTGCTCGACCTCGACGGGTTCAAGGAGGTCAACGACACCCACGGGCACGCCCAGGGAGACCTCCTCCTGCAGCTGACGGCCCAGCGGGTCCGCGGCGTCGTCCCCGTGGGCGGTCTGCTGACCCGGGTCGGCGGTGACGAGTTCGCCGTCCTGCTGCCCGGACTCGGTGCGGCGCAGGCGAGCGTCGTCGCCGTGCGGATCGCCGAGGCCCTGGACGAACCCGTGCTCGTGGGATCCCGCTGGACCTCCCTCGCCTCCAGCACCGGCATCGCGTCGTGGCCCCTGAGCGGTCACGGACCCGTCGCCGACCCCGCGGGTGAACTGCTGCGTCGCGCCGACGCGTCGATGTACGTCGCCAAGCGCGCCGGCGGAGGGTTCTCGGTCTACGACGACGAGGCCGACCGCGCCGCGCGGGCGCAGCGGTCCCTGGTCGAGGAACTCACCCACGGCATCGCCGCCGGGCAGCTGACGCCGCACTACCAGCCCCAGGTGGACGTCCGCACCGGCCGGACCGTGGGCATGGAGGCCCTGGTCCGCTGGCAGCACCCGCGGCTGGGGACGCTCGCTCCGGCCGCCTTCCTGGACCTGGCCGAGAGCCACGGGCTGATGGCCGACATCACGAGCACCGTCCTGCGCCAGGCCGCGGCCGACGCCACCACCTGGGCCCGGCACGGCCGTCCGTTGCGCATCTCGGTGAACCTGGCGACGAGCTGCCTGCTGAACCCCTCGCTGCCCGACCTGGTCGCGACGGTGCTCCAGGAGTCCGGCCTCGACCCCGCCGCACTGGTCCTCGAGATCACCGAGACGACGTTGATGGCCGACCCGGAACGCAGCCGGGAGACGATCGAGGACCTCCTGCTGCTCGGCACCTCGGTGAGCATCGACGACTACGGGACGGGGTACTCCTCCCTCGCCTACCTGCAGGACCTGCCCGCCGCCGAACTCAAGCTGGACCGCGCCTTCACCGTGCGCCTGACGGGAGATCCCCGCACGGCGGCCATCATCGCGAGCACCGCCGACCTCGCCCACAGCCTCGGGCTGCGGATGCTGGTCGAAGGGGTCGAGGACGCGGAGACGCTGCACCGCCTGGCCGAACTCGGCGTCGACGAGACGCAGGGCTACCTCCACGCACGGCCGATGCCCGCCGCGGCCGTCCTCGCCTGGCTGGCCGGGCACTCCCCCGTCCCCGCCGCCGGAGGGCAGGACCGGATCGCCAGGATGGTCCGGTGACCGCCGACCACGACCTCCTCGTCGTCCCCGCCGGTTCGTCCCCGGACCTCGCGCCGCTGCGGGAACTCACGACCGTCCGCCTCGTGCGGCCGGAGGACCCCCTACTGGCCCAGGCCCTCTCGGACGCCGACGGGCTCGTCGTCTGGGACGGGTTCGACGCGCGGATCGCGCAGGCCTGGGAAGCCGCTGCACCGCAGCGGCTCCGCTGGGTGCACACGAGCAGCGCGGGTCCGGACCGGCTGCTGTTCCCCGCGTTGCGCCGCCACGCCTCCACGCTGACCTGCAGCCGCGGCGTCCTGGACACCGACATCGCGGAGTACGTGCTGACCTGCGTCCTGGGGTTCCTCAAGGACCTCCCCGCCACGGTGCGGTTGCAGGACGAGCACCGCTGGGAGCACCGCGAGACCCGCAGCCTCGCCGGGCGTCGCGCGCTGGTGGTCGGGGCGGGGTCGATCGGCACCGAGGTCGCCCGGTTGTTCGCCGCGCTCGGGGTCCGCGTCGACGGGATCGTGCGCAGCGCACGGCCCGCCGTTGCTCCGTTCGGGTCGTTCTCCGGCCCGGAGACCCTGGCCGACGTGGTCGGTGACCACGACCTCGTCCTCGTCACGGCCCCCCTCTCCGAGAGCACCCGCGGTCTGCTCGGGCGTGAGGTCGTGCAGCGGATGCGGCCGGGGACGATCGTCGTCAACGTCGGCCGTGGGCCGGTCGTGGACGAGGACGCGCTGCTGGAAGCGTTGCAGGAGCGTCGGATCGGCGGTGTCGCCCTCGACGTCTGGACCCGCGAACCGCTGGCCGCCGACAGCCCCTGGTGGGACACCCCCGGCGCCCTCGTCTCCCCGCACCTGGCCGGCGACGTGGTGGGGTTCACCGCGCGACTCGAACTGCTGCTGCTGGACCAGGTCGCCCGCTTCGTCGCCGGTGAACCGCTGCGCCACGTCGTCGACAAGGAGCACGGGTACGTCACAACCCCTACGGTGGCGTCGTGAGCGAACCACTGCGTCGTGTCGTCGTCGTGCTGAACCCGAACAGCACCGGTGACGGCCCCGACAACGCCCGCGGCCTGCGCGACGAACTCGCCCTGACGGCACCGGACCTCCCCGTCGAACTCGTCGAGACGGAGCGCGCCGGCCACGCGGAGGAACTCGCCCGGGACGCGGTCCGGGCCGAACCGGGAACCCTCGTCGTGTCCGCCAGCGGGGACGGTGGCTACCACGAGGTCGTCAACGGCGTGATCTCCGCGGGCCGGGGCGCGGCCGCGGTGCTGCCGTCCGGCAACGCCAACGACCACGCCACCGCGACCCAGGAACGGCCTCTCGCGGAAGCGATCCGGGACGCCGCCACCGCCGGGGTGAGCACGAGGATCGACCTGCTCGAGGTCTCCGGTTCCGGGCGGACCCGGGTGGCGCACTCCTACGTCGGCGCCGGGATCACCCCGGTCGCAGCGGCCGCGCTCAACGAGCACGACCTCGACGCCGTCAAGGAGTCGCTCCTGGTGGCCAAGGCCTTCTGGGGGTACCGACCGTTGACGATCACCCACGACGGCACCGACATCGACATCGACAGCCTGGTGTTCGCCAACATCGACCGGATGGGCAAGTACGCCCAGCTCTCCGAGGGCTCCGCCCCCGACGACGGCAAGTTCGAGACGCTGCTCATCCCGCACCGCGGCAAGCTCCGCCTCATCGCGGAGTTCCTCCGCGTCCTGAGCGGGCGGCACGAGTACCGGTCGCGTTCGACGCCCTACGAGTTCCGCACCCACACCCCGATGCCGTTGCAGCTCGACGGCGAGGTGTTCCACGTCGACGCCGGGTCGAGCGTCACCGTGCGGTGCCTGCCCCTGGCCCTGCAGACCGTCACCTGACCACGGCGACCGTCTCCTCGAGGAGTTCCCGGGCGGTGTCGAGGCTGCGGGCGAGTTCACCGCCGTGGGCGAACACCGACTGGGCCCGCCGGGCGAAACCCTCGGGTGCCCGCGGCAACCGGTCGGTGGCCGCGATCGCCCCCTTCTCGTTGAGGACGTAGCGCCCCGCGTCGGCGTGCAGGGCGTGCGCGCACAGCAGCAGGACCCGGAAGAGGACCGCCGCGACGTAGGCGGCGTCCCCGCGGGGAACCGCCTTCGCGACGCCGCCCAGCAGGAACTCCGCCTCGTCGAGGCGCTGCACGACCGCGGCCCGCAACGCCGGCGGGAACCCGGCGACGGTCTCCTTCAACGCCGCCAGTTCCCCGGTCGGGTCGGCCAGGAGCACCCCGTGGGCGAGTTCCCCGGCGTACGTCGTGCCCGGGAACCCCAGCGGGTGCCCGACCTGGAAGTGCCAGTCGCAACGTCCCGCCACCGCGTCGCGGCAACTCCGCGCGACGCGGTCGACGTCGCGGTAGATCCAGTCCACGGCCGTGCCGTCGACCCGCAGCCACGCCCCGCCGTCCACCCAGGCGCCCCAGTCGCCGGGTTCGCTCACCCCCGTCGGCGTCTGCGACACCTCGTCCGCGAGGCGCTGGAGCGCGGCGACGTCCAGGGGCGGGCGGTAGTGGAGGCCGAGGTCGACGTCGGAGTCCGGGGTGTGCTCACCGCGGGCGCGGGACCCGCCCAGGGTGACACCCACGACTCCGCCGATCCCGACGAGCCGGGCGGCGACGGGTTCCGGGTCCACGGGGCGAGCATCTCGCACCGTCCCCCCGCGGCGTCCAGTGGTTTCCTGCGTCAGAGCGGGGTGAGGAAGGCGAGGGTGGCAGGGGTGGCGAGGGCCCGGAACTCCTCCAGGTAGCCGTGCCGGGCCCCCGGGAACACCGTGAGCCGGGCGTCGGGAACGGCCCGGGCGAGGAGTTCCGCGTTGGCGACGGGCGTCATCGCGTCGTCGGCGCCGTGCAGGACCAGCGTCGGCGCGGAGATCGCCGCCAGGAGTTCGCCGCCGTCGTGGGTGGTGCTGGCCGCGTGGTGCGCGCGACGGACGCGCGGGGTCCCGCGCGGGGTGAACCGCTGCGCGACGTCGGGGTTGGCGTCGATCCAGCCGGGGGTGAAGAACAGTTCCTGCAACCCCCGCAGACCCTCCGGGGTGGCCGTGTGCCGCATCGACCGGGTGACCTCCGGATCGCGCGGGACCTCCTGCGCACCACCGGGTCCGCTCGCCCCCAGCACGAGGCGGCCGACGCGGTCGGGGTGGCGCGCGGCGAGGACCGTCGCGACCCGGCCCCCCATCGAGAACCCGTACACGTGGGCGCGGTCGAGGCCCAGGTGGTCGAGCACGGCGACGGCGTCGTCGGCGAAGGTCGACGTGCTCCACTCCCCCGGGATGACCCGTCCCGCGCCCGTCCCGCGGGTGTGCACGACGACGACCCGGAGACCGGCCGCGGCGAGGTCGGAGCGCAACCCCAGGAACACCTCCGGCCCCAGCGACTGCCCGGCGAGCAGCAGGACCGTCGTCGAACCGCCACCCACGTCGAACCCGAGGGTCCCACCCTCGACCGGGATCGTCCGCTCCTCGAACTCCACGCCGAGCAGGCTAGCTCTCGATGCGCACCGATCCTCGACGGGCCTTCTTGACCAGGTACATCCGGGCGTCGGCGGCCGCCAGCAACGTCTCGACGAGCCCGCCGACCTCGTCGGTGCACGAGGCGGGCAGCGCGGCGGCCAACCGGAACGGGTCCTCGCGGACGGCCCCGATGCTCGCGGTCGCGGTGAGCGGTCGCCCCGCGATGAGGAAGGGTTCCAGCAGCGCCCGGCGCAGCCGTTCGCTCACGTCGCCCGCCTCCAGGCCCGGCTCGGTCACCAGGACGGCGAACTCGTCACCACCCCAGCGCGCCGCGCAGTCGCCCTCGCGGACGCAACCGCGCAGACGTTCGGCCACCCCGCGCAGCAACTCGTCCCCCGCGGCGTGGCCGAAGGTGTCGTTGACGGCCTTGAACCCGTCGAGGTCCACGAAGGCCACGACGACGGGAACCCCGGTCGCCAGGGACTCCCGGACCGCCTCGCCGATCCGGTCGGAGAACCGGCGACGGTTCTCCAGTCCCGTCAGGGGGTCGACGTGGGCCATCAGGTCGAGTTGGCGTCGCTGTCGTTCGGCGGTGGCGAGCAGGACCCGGTGGTCCTGCAGGGCCAGGAACTGCCGGACCACGACCAGGACGGCGATCGTCAGCAGGAGGGCGAGGACGAACCGGTCGGTGGAACTCCACAACCTGACCACGGCGAAGGCCGTCGCCGGGACGAGGGCGAAGTACGGGACGAGCCACCCCCAGGACCCCGCGGACGGCGGACGTCCCGGGTCCCGGGTGGTACGCCGGTAGCGGGCGGTCAGGGTGAACAACCCGAACCCGACGATCCAGCCGACGTCGGCCGGCCCGCCCGTCTCGAAACCACCCCGCAGCAGCCCGTAGAAGTACGTCGCGTCGGCGAACGCGAAGACCCCGCCCCCCGCCAGCATGAGGACCCCGGGGAGCGTCAGTCCCGCGCGGAGGATCGAGATCAGGGTCACGGTGACGAACACGACGTCGAACACCGGGTAGGCCAGGGGGACGACGAGTTCGTGCAGGGACTGGCCGGACCCGCGGACGGCCGACCCCAGCCACAGCACCCAGAGCACGGTGAGCAGCGAGAGGCCGACGAGGCTCCCGTCGATCGCCGCCCGGATCCCCGCGCGCGAACGGACGCGACCGCGCAGGTGCACCAGGGCCGAACCCACCGAGAGCGCGGAGAAGGCCAGGAAGGGCACGTCGGCCCAGTTGGTGGTGCCGACCCGCAGGTGCAGCACGTCCTGCACCGCGAAGATCCCCTGCCCGGAACCCCAGCAGAGGCAGGCCGCGGAGAACAGCAGACGCGGACGCCGCATCCACCCCGCGGTGACGCTCCGGGAGACCCAGGCGTACGTGACGCCGGCGACCAGGGCGGCGAGCGCCTCGACGAGGCCGAAGGCGAGCAGGGTCCCCGCGCTCCCGCGGCCGAGCACCTGCTGGAGGACGGCCAGGGTCACCAGGAGGAGCGCGAGGACGGCGGAGTCCACGCCGAGGCGGCCCGAGGCGCCCAGCGCGTCCCGTCCCCTGCTCGAGCGGTCCCGCACCTGGGGTTGATCGGTCCGGACGGGCGGCGACTGGACGTCCGTTCACCCGTCAGCCGGGTGGGGTCACCCGTCCGGCAGCACCCTGCGAACTGCGAGGGCTACTCCCCGTCGGCGGGGCGCATGAGCCGCAGCACGGGCGCCGTCGTCAGCCGCTGCCGGGTGAGGGCGGCACCGACGAGCACGACGACCAGGCCCAGGAACGCCAGCGGCCAGAAGTTCAGCGCGACCGCCAGCGCCAGCAGCACCAGCGCGACCACGAGGGGGACCACGACGGGCATGCGGTTGTACCAGCGGGGCTGCAGGACGGCCGCGGCGTACCACCAGGCCACGGCGGCGACGCGTTCGTCGGGGTGGCGGCGGCCCTGACGGGCCAGGGCCAGGACGTCCTTGCGGTCCTCGACCGGGAGGGCCTCGAAGGCCCGGACGGCGTTGACCCGCCGCTGCGGGGGCAGTTCGGGCCCCACGACCGCGCTCATCGTCCTACCTCGTGCACGGCCCCATCGTAGGCGCGTGGCGCCGGGGCCCTGCGACGGGTGGCGCCGGTCGTGCTGGTGCGGAGGGCATGGGATTCGAACCCATGAGGAAGGGGTGGTTACCTCCCCAGCGGTTTTCAAGACCGCCGCATTCGGCCGCTCTGCCAGCCCTCCCCCGGCGCACCGTTCGCACGGTCCGCCGGACGGGGACCATCGTAGGGGCGTCGGCCGGCGGGACGGAGCCTCAGCCCCCGCCGGCGGCGCGCGGTCGGCCCAGGTGGAAACCCTGCCCGTGCAGGACCCCGAGGCCGAGGACGCAGTCGAGTTCCGCCTGGGTCTCGATCCCCTCGGCGATGAGCGTCGCCCCGGTGCGCTGGGCGAAGGTGGCCAGCGACGCCGTCAGCGCCTGCCGGGTCCCGTCGCGGTCGATGCCCTGGACGAGGCTCATGTCGAGCTTCACGAACTCCGGGTCCAGGGCCAGGACGTGGCGCATGCTGGCGAAGCCCGCACCGGCGTCGTCGACGGCGATGCGGACCCCCTCGCGCCGCAGCGGGTCGAGGTGGCGCAGCAGCGTGGCGTAGTCCTCCACCTGCTCGTGCTCGGTGATCTCCAGGACGATCGCGTCGAGACGTCGTCCCTGCAGCAGCCGCGCCAGGGCCGGCGACGACGCCACCTCGGGACTGACGTTGAGGGCGAGGAAACCCGCCTCCGGCGCCTCGCGCAGCGCGGCCGTCAGCGCCGCCAGTTCCAACTGCACACCGGCACCGACGTCGGCCGCCTGCGTGAACCAGTCGGCGGGTTCCCCCTCGGGGAACCGGCTCAGCGCCTCGACCCCGACGGGGCGCAGGGTCCGCAGGTCGACGACGGGCTGGAACACGGGCCGCGGGCCGCCGTCGCGGTGCAGCTGGTCCAGGCGGGCCAGCACCCGGCGACGTCGCCCGTTGCGCGCCTCCTCCTGGGTGAGCAGGTCGCTCATGGCTTCCGCGAGCACCTCGAGGACCCCGGCGTCGCGCTGACGCAGGTCGGGTTGGGGCCGGTTCGAGATCGCGCAGAGGGTTCCGTACAGCGACCCGTCCCGGAGGTGGACCGGGGCCGCCAGGTAGGCCCCGATGTCCAGGACCTCGGTCAGCGCCAGCGACGCGGTCGCGGGATGGGCCCGGGCGTCGGGGATCACGGAGTCCAGGTGCCCGTCCAGCAGCCGCTGGCAGTAGGACTCCTCGCGGGGGCAGGCGAAACCCCGCGGATCGCGCACCCCCGGCCCGGTGGCGGTGTACTGCAACCGCCAGGCGTCGTCCTCGAGGTGGACGAGCACCGCCGCGTCCATCCCGAGCTGACGACGGACGGCGTCCAGCAGGTGCTCGATGCGTTCGGGCACGGTCGGGGCGTGCGGCCCGGTCGCCGGGGCGCCCACCACGCGTCCCGGCCCGGGGGAGGTCAGGTCGAGGGCGGCGGACCCCGTCGCCAGTTCGGCCGTCCCGGCCCGGGTGGCCTTGTCCGCGTACATGGCGGAATCGGCTGCGTGCCAGGCGGTGTGCAGACCCTCGGCCGCTCGCCGGGTCGCCACCCCCAGGGAGGCCCGGACCCGGCCGACGCGCAGACCGGTCCGCAGCCGGGCGACCAGGTCGGCCACCGCCCCCGACTCGAGGTCGGGGAGCAGGGCCGCGAACTCGTCCCCGCCCAGGCGCACCACCAGGTCCTCCGGCCGCAGCAGGTCACGCAGCACCCGCGCGGTGCGCACCAGCAGTTCGTCCCCGGCCTCGTGACCCTGGGTGTCGTTGGTCTCCTTGAGCGCGTCGAGGTCGAGGACCAGGACGGAGGCGGTGGTGCCGAGCCGCCGGGCCCGGGCCTCCTCCAGGGCCAGCGCCACGTCCCAGGCCCGGCGGTTGCCGAGACCGGTCAGCGCGTCGTGGTCCGCGCTGGCCTCGGCGTGCTCCGCGCGCCGGGCCTCGGCCTGCAGCCGCACCTCGTAGGCGAGCAGGGTGCCCAGCAGGTTCGCGGCGAGCTCCACCTCGCCCAGCAGCAGGCCCGGGTCGCTCTGCGCCTCGCGGGCCCCGGCGCACAGGCTGCCGAGCACCGTGCCGTCCGGGGCACGGAGCGGGACGGAGAGGTAGCTGATCCAGGGGAAACCGGTCGTCTCGCGGGCGTGGGCCCAGGCCGCGACCTCGTCGACCCGGTTGCTGAACCGGGGTGCGTCGCCGGCCACGCTGGGGGCGCAGAAGGTGTCGGCCCAGGCCAGGACGCTGCCGTCGACCAGACCGACCTCGCCCCCGTCCAGCGCGGAGAGGACCACGTAGTCGTCCCCGTCGCGACGGGCGATCGCCCAGGTGTCCATGCCGACGTGGCGGTGCAGGTGCTCGAGGGTCGCGGTGGCGGCCGAGGTGAAGTCGACGACAGGCGGCCCGGCCACCGTCGCGGAGGTCAGCTCGACGGCGGACCCGGCGACTCGCGCTCCGATGGCCACTCACGGATCCTCCTCGCACACCGCGTTCGGCGCAGCACGAGGAGTCACGAGCGGGTGAGCGGCCGGTGCGCGGGGTGGACTGGGGTAGCGTCGGGCGCCCGTCCGTCCCCGATCACGAGTGAGTCCACGTTGGCCGAAGCCCTGCGCTGCGTCGTCGTCCTGCCCACCTACGACGAGGCCGACAACATCACCGGGATGATCGAGCGGGTGCTCGCCTGCCCCGTCGCCCCGGACGTCCTGGTCGTCGACGACTCCTCCCCCGACGGCACCGGCGCGCTCGTGGAACGGATCGCGGCCCGGTACCCGGAGGGACGGGTGCGGTTGCTGACCCGCACCACGAAGGACGGCCTCGGCGCCGCCTACCGCGCCGGGTTCGCGCACGCCCTCGCCACCGGCGACCACGACGTCGTCGTGCAGATGGACGCCGACGGCTCCCACCCCGTCGAGGCTCTCCCCCGGATGCTCGCCGAGATCGCCGGCGGGGCCGACCTCGTCCTGGGCGCGCGCTACGTCCCCGGCGGTGCGCTGGACGACGCGTGGCCCTGGTACCGGAAGGCGTTGTCGCGCGGAGCGAACGTCTACGCGCGGGTGCTGCTGAGCGCACCCGTCGCCGACCTCACCGGCGGCTTCAAGGCCTGGCGCGCCGACTTCCTGCGCGCGCTGGACCTCTCCCAGCTCACCGCGGCGGGCTACGCCTTCCAGATCCAGACGACCCTCGCCGCGCTCCAGCAGGGCGCGACGGTGCGCGAGGTGCCGATCCTCTTCACCGAGCGCACCCACGGGACGTCGAAGATGTCGAAGGAGATCATCGGCGAGGCGATGCTCGCCGTCGTCCGGATGCGCCGCTTCGGCCCCACCGGCCGCCGCTGACCCCCTCCGATCCGTGATCTCGCGGGATTCCCGCGAGATCACGGGTCAGTCGGTGGCGAGGGTGATGTTGACGAGCCAGTCGATCCCGAACCGGTCGGTGAGGGAGCCGTACTCGTCGCCCCACACCTGCTCCTCCAGCGGGGTCGTGACGGTCCCGCCCTCGGCGAGGCCGGCGAAGAAGCCGCGCAGCTCCTCGACGTCGTCACCGAACAGGCTGATCGTGACGTTGTTCCCCACCTCGACGGGCCTCCCCGTGGGCGTGTCGGACGCCATCAGCGCGAACCCGGCGGGGCCGTCGACCATGCCGTGCATGACGCCCTCGGGGTCGACGCCCTCGCCGCCGCCGAACTCGCCGAACGTCGAGATGGTCAGCTCGCCGCCGAGCACCGAGCGGTAGAACGTCAGCGCCTCGCGGGCCGTGCCGGGGAAGGTGATGTAGGGGGTCAGACGGGATGCCACGGGAACCTCCAGGGAGTGGACCGGTTCCCCGAAGCTACCGCGCCGGGTGCGTCCGCGGACCCCCTCCGACCTGCGGTTCGCCGGCGCGGCAGCACCGGACGAACCCCGGGTGGTGACCGGGACCGACCCGTGATTGCCTCGGCCCCGGTCATCTGGGAGGGTCGAGGAGTCGGCAGTGTCACGGTGAGGCCGTACCGTCCCCGCGCGGTGCGTCCCCGACGGGACCGAGGTGCCGACTGCCCACACGCACGTCCGCGGGAGGTCGACAGGTGCAGGGGCACGTGCGGGACGACGACGCCGACGCCGTCGCCCAACTCCTGGAACTCGCCCGGGACATCTTCGGTACGCCCGTGGCCGCGCTGACCCGGGTCACCGACACCGAGCGGAACCACGTCGAGCAGACGGCGTCCACCCTGGACCCGCACGCCACGGTCCGCCTGCTCGCCGACACCGACCTCGACAGCTGCGTCCTCGCCGTCGACGTCGTGCGGCCCGACGGTGAACCCGACGGGCGCATCGTCGGGGTCGACCACGAACCCGTGCAGGCGCTGGGCTCGCGCCAGCTCGAGGCCCTGCACGTGGTGGCCGCGCTCGTCGCCGGCGTGCTGCACCACCGCGAGCGACGCCGGGTCGCGCACGACGACCGGATGGCCTCCCTCGACGCCCTGCTGGCCGGCCAGGGCCGCCAGACCGTCGTCCAGCCGATCGTCGACCTGCGCACCGGGACGGTCGTGGGCGCCGAGGCCCTGAGCCGGTTCACCAGTTCCGAGGGGGCGGCCCGCCGACCCGAGCAGGTCTTCACGGACGCGCGCTCGTCGGGCATCGGGGTGCGGCTGGAACAGGCCGCGATCGCCTCGGCACTGCCGCTGCTGCACGCGATGCCGTGGGGCACCTACCTCAGCGTCAACGCCTCCGCGGAGGCGCTGCTGGACGACCGGACCCACGACCTGCTGCTCTCCGACCGGCCCGATCGTCTCGTCGTCGAGATCACCGAGCACGACCCCGTCGCCGACTACGACGCCCTCAACGACGCGACGACGTCCTTGCGCTCGCACGGGGTCCGGATCGCCGTCGACGACGCCGGGTCGGGGTTCGCGAGCCTGCAGCACGTCCTGCACCTGACCCCCGACATCGTGAAGCTCGACATCGCCTTCGTCCGCGGCATCGACGCCGATCCCGCGCGCCGCGCCGTCGCCCGCGCCCTCGTGGGTTTCGCCTCCGAGCTGGGCTCGACGATGGTCGCCGAGGGCGTCGAACGCGCCGGCGAACTCGCCGCGCTGCGCGACCTCGGAGTCGACTGCGGGCAGGGGTACCTGCTGGGCCGGCCCACCCCGAATCCCACCTGGGACGTCCGGCCGGACGACACGACGGGCATCGTCCTGCTCTGACCCCGCACCTGACCCCGCAACGACTTCTGGGGATCTTCCCACCCTTCCCGAGGTCGGGAAGGGTGGAAAGGTCCCCAGAAGTTGGTGCGGCGAAGCTCAGAAGGTGATGATGCTGAGCCCGCCCTTGCCGTAGCGCGCCACCTCGACCACGAGGTCGAGACGGCTGCCGGTCCGCGTGGCCCAGTCGGCCACGTCGGGACGCAGGACCTCACCGGGCACGTAGGACGCGTACAGCTTCAGGTGCGCGGCACCTTCGACGTTGAACAGCGACGCCATGATGTTGAGCACCTCGCGGGAGTTCACCGCGAGGTTGTCCGGCAGTTCCTTGTCCTCGATCGCGGCCTCGCTGGCCCCGGGGGGTAGCAGACCGATCGACGCCCCGGCGTGCGCGGCGAGGGCGAAGTCGAACACGACGACGGCCTTGGACTTCAGGTGGTCGTCGACGTACAGACCGACGAGCGAGCCGGGCTTCCCGCCGACCGGCAGGGGCCGGCCGTCGGAGAGTTCGACGTCGCGGTTGAGCAGGTCCGAGAGCAGGTTGCGGATCGCGAGGTTCGACGGCAACGGGTTGACCTCGAACTTCACCTCGCCCTGCACGATCGAGGCCTCGGCGGCGGCGGAACCACCGTCGCCACCCAGCACGGGCGCCAGGGCGGCCGCGAAGGCTTCCGGGGTGAAGGGTTTGGCGATGAGGAACAGGGCACCGGCGGCGGCCGCCTTCTCCCGCATCTCCTCCGACCCCTCCGAGGTCACGAAGCCGAACGGCACGTCGATCCCGGAACCACGCAGGTTCTGCAGCATCTCGTAACCGGACGCCTCGGGCATGTTCCAGTCCGAGAGGACGATGTCGGGGTTCTCCTTGCGAACCTGGTCGAACCCCTCCTTGCCGTTCTCGGCCTGGACGACCTCGACCCAGTCGTAGCCCGCCTGCCGCAGCGTGCGGATGACGATCTGCCGCATGACGCGACTGTCGTCGACAACCAGGGCCTTCACGGGATCACCCTTCCTGAGACTGGGACTGGGACTGCTCGCCGGAGCCGGCGAGCCACACCTCGAACGTGAGCCACGAACCCTGCCAGTTGCCGTCCAGGCGCGCCGCGAGGCGACCGGAGGAACCGTGCAGGGGCTTGGCCGTCGACACCACGGGCAGACCCAGCGGGCCGGCGTCGGGGACGAGCGCCTTGATGTTGCCGCCGATGATGTTGGCGATCTCGCCGAGGGAGTCGTAGACGTCCTCGTCGGTCAGGCCGTCGTCCTCCTGCAGCAGGGCCGCGGACAGCGGCAGGGCGACCGCCTTCTCGACGCTGACCGTGACGATGCCCGGGCGACCGCCGGAGATCGTCACCGAGGCGCACAGGATGTCGCCCTCGATGTCGTGCGGGTCGTAGGCCGGGACCAGGTAGTCGGTGTGCGCGAAGTACGACGCCCACATCTGGTCGACGATCTGCTCGAGAGCCTCGTCCTCGACGTAGTCGACGGGTTCTTCGTAGGTCTCTTCGACGAGTTCGGTCACGCCTGGCTCACCTCCGGCAGGAGGCCGAGGAGGGAGAGCTTCTCCTCCAGCGACTCCACGGTGAAGGGCTTGATGAGGTACTCGTGCGCACCGGCGGCGAGGGCGCGGACGATCTGCCCGTGCTCGGCCTCGGTGGTGACCATCATGAGGGTCAGCGCGCGGTACTCGCGGTTCGCCCGGACCTGGGTGACGAACGTGAGACCGTCCATCACCGGCATGTTCCAGTCGACCGTCGCGAGGTCGGGCAGCGGGCCGCCCTCGAGGACCTTCAGCGCCTCGGCGCCGTCGGCCGCTTCGACCGTTTCGTACCCCAGCTTGCGCAGGGCACCTCCGATGATCTTCCGCATGGCGCGGGAGTCATCCACCACAAGAGCCTTCATGCCTGACCTCCGTTCTTGGGACGGTGGACCGAAACCCGTCCGATGAGTTCCCGGTCCCAGTTGTCGTCGACGCCGAGCGTCGTCTCTGCACCACCGAGGAACATGTATCCCCCGGGTTTGAGCGACTTGCGGACCCTGGAGAGGATGTCCCGCTTGGTCGCGAGGTCGAAGTAGATGAGCACGTTCCGCAGGAAGACCACGTCGAACTGACCGAGGGCGGCGTAGGAACTCGTCAGGTTCAGCTGCTGGAACCGGACCATCTTCTTCAGGTTGTCGTTCACCTGCCACTGGGTCCCGACCCGCGTGAAGTGACGCACCAGCAGGGGCGCCGGCAGTCCGCGGTTCATGTCCAGCTGCGAGTACCGACCGGCCTTGGCCTTCTCCAGCACCTCGCTGGAGAGGTCGGTACCGATGATCTCCGCACGCCACCCGTCGGCGACCAGGCTGTCCTGCAACCCCATCGCCAGGCTGTAGGCCTCCTGGCCGGTGGAGGAGGCCGCCGACCAGATGCGCAGCGAACGCGTCGCCGCGCGGGCCTGCTTGAGGGCCGGGACCACCGACGTCGTGAACGCCTGGAACGGCGCACCGTCGCGGAACCACGACGTCTCGTTCGTCGTCAGAGCCTCGACGATGGCGGTCTGCGCGCGGCGGTCGGGGCGCAACCGGATGCCGTCGACGTAGGCCGAGACGTCGGCCGCACCCGCGGCACGTGCCAGAGGCACGAGCCGGGACTCGACGAGGTACTCCTTGCCTGCTTCGAGGACGATCGCACTTTCCTTGCGCACGAGCGTGCAGACCCAGTCGAAGGCTGTGGTCGTGAGGGCCATGTCACCACCTGCCTTGAGAGGGACGGGCCGCGGGGGCGGCGGGTCGGGACACCGGCGGTCGGGCCGGTGCAGTGCTGCTGGGGGTGAAGCGGGAGGTGCTGGTGGAGCCGGCGCCGACCGCGGGGCGTGCGGGCGGGGCCGGTGGGGCTGCGTGCGTGCGGGCGGCGGAACCGAGTCGACGCTGGATCGCGTCGGCGATTCCGGACAGGGGGAGCACCTCGTCCGCGATGCCCTCCCGGGCCACGGCTCCGGGCATCCCCCAGACCACCGAGGTGGCCTCGTCCTGCGCCAGCACCTGGCCGCCGGCCGCCGCCACGTCCTTGCAGCCGAGCTTCCCGTCGGAGCCCATGCCGGTGAGGATCACGGCGAGGAGTTCCCCACCGAACGCGGCGACCGCCGAGCGGACCATGACGTCCACCGCGGGTCTGCAGAAGTTCTCGGCAGGTCCCTGGTGCAACTTGATCACCATCTGCGGACCGCGTCGGGCGACCTCCATGTGGAAGTCGCCGGGGGCCACGTAGACCGTTCCGGCCACGACGGGCTCGCCGTCGGTGGCCTCGACGACGCGCAGCGCGCTGGCCTTGTCCAGTCGCTGCGCGTAGAGGCGGGTGAAGACGGGGGGCATGTGCTGGGTCACCAGCACGGGCACGCCGAGGTTCGCGGGGAGCTTGGCCAGGACGGCCGAGAGCGCCTCCGGGCCGCCGGTGGAGGACCCGATGACGAGCGCGCGGGGAGCCTTGGTGGCTCCGCTGCGGGCCCGGGTCGTGACGGGCGTCGAGGAGCTCGCGTGGCCCGCCGGGGCGGACGTCGCCGTCCGGGCCGCCGGGGCGGGCGCGGCGGTCAGACCGAGGTGCGGGACGAGCGCCTTGATCTTGGGGATGAGCTGCTGACGGACCGACTCCATCGACTCGCTGACCGAGCCGACGTTCGCGGGTTTCGTCACGTAGTCGGACGCCCCGGAGGAGAGGGCCTCCAGCGTGGCGGTGGCCCCGCGTTCGGTGAGGGTGGAGAACATGATGACCGGGAGTCTCCGGTCGATCTTGCGGATCTCCTTGATCGTCTCGAGGCCGTCCATGACGGGCATCTCGATGTCCAGGGTGACCACGTCGGGTTTCAGCTGGGCGATCTTCTCGAGCGCGATCTTGCCGTTCGCGGCGGTCCCCACGACCTCGATGGCCGGGTCGGACGCGAGCACGTCGGTGACCAGTCGGCGGACGACGACCGAGTCGTCCACGGTGAGCACCTTGATGCGTTGGCTCACGTCGCACCTTGCCTTCCTGCCGTCGGTGCGGAGGACCGCACCGTGAACACCGTCCGGGGGCGGACGACTACCTGTCCATCGGCGCTCGGCGGCCAACCCTGAACGGCGAAGCGCACGTGTCGTCACTCCGTGTACACAGCTACTGTGCGTCTCCATTCGTCACGCGTCGAGTGGTGCCGCGTCGCTCGACGGGGTAGGGGGACGCCGCCACGGTGACGCGCGGAGGACCGGGCCGCGGGGATCGGCCCGTCGGGCGGGAACCCCGCCTGCGCACCCGCCCCTGCCGGCCCCCACCGCACCGCGATCTTGCAGGGTCTCCCAGCAAGATCACGGGTTGGGCGGGGTGGGGTCCTTCCGGGCGTGGGAGAGCTGGACGAGCTCGGGTTTCCCGTCGTCTCGGGGTAGCTCGGCGGGTGGGCGACGGTGCCGACGGGCACCGGGTCGCGCCGCGGACCGCGGGTGGTGGACCGGCTCGGTCGCACCACCCGCGATCACGGGTGGAGCGCTCAGGTCCCGTCCCTGCCGGGACGGGCTGGGCTCAGGACCGCTGGCGACGCAGCAGGACGATCACGAGCGCGGCGAGACCGAGGACGAGTCCGCCCCCCGCCAGGCCGCGGGCCAGCGGGTCCGACCCGCCGGTGGTCGACGTCGTGTCGGCGCCCGCCGCCTCGTGCGCGGTGCTCGCACCGGCGTGCTCGTCGTCGGTGGCCGCGGTGGTGGTGAACCCGGGCGCGGGGTTCTCGGGTTCGGCCGCGCCCGCGGCGGCCACCTCGGTCCAGTCCGACACCTCACCGTCGGCGTAGGTCTGGACGGTGGGCAGCACGACCTGCGTGCCGGCGTCGGGCAGCGGGCCGACGTTCGCCTCGAACTCCTCGAACTGCCCGACGGCGATCCCGGGCGATCCGGCCGCGGCGGTCCAGGTGATCTTCAGGGCGGCCTTGGTCACGGTCGTCCCGTCGTGCTCGACGGGTGCGGGCAGGGCGCCTTCGGTGACGACGGCGGTCCACCCCGGGAGGGGCCTCACGGCCACGTAGCTGAAGGGGTGGTCGGTCGGCAGGGACACCTCGACCGACGTCGTGGCGGAGGTGTCGGACTCGTTCGGGACCCGGAACGTCACGACGCTGTAGCCGTCGGCGGCGGTCGTGTCGGGGGTCGCGTGCACGTGGGCGGAGGCGCTGGAGGCGCCCAGGAGCACTGCGGCGCAGGCGGTCACGGAGACGGCGAGGGCGCGGGTGGGCAGGGTGGAGCTCTTCACGGTGGATCCTCGGGGTGTCGTCAGGACGATGGGGTGGCGAGAGCGGTCGCTCCCGGTGGCCCACGTCGACGAACCCGACGGGCGAGCACTGAACGCGGTCGCGGCACCGTCGTCCTCGGGAACCGCGGCAGGACTCCCACGGCCGGGCCCAGCAGGGCGAGCAGCACCCGGACCAGCGGGCGCAACCACGCCCACAGCGACCACACCAGCGCCTCGCCGTGCAGCAGCAGGACCGTCGCGACGACCGTGGCCGCGACGTGGGCGACCGTCATCGCAGGGGATCCCGCGGCGGTCGCGGCGCCCGCTCCGAGCGCCGGGGCGAGGGTCTGGTGGTGTCCGTGGCCCACGACCGTGGCGGCCGGTCCGGAGCACTGCTCGAAGACCTCGTGCAGGACGACCTGCCCGGTGCCCAGCAGAGCGGTGAGGACCGGCCACGTGAACCGGCGACCGGCCAGCAGCAGGGTCACCGCGGCGAGGACGACCACGACCGCGAGCAGCAGCGCCGGGCCGGGGAGTTCTCCCCCACCGGCGAGGTGGGCGCCCGCGGCGAGCCCCACGACGCTCGCGGAGACGGCCCCGGCGCGCAGCACCCGCAGCGACCCCCGCGACGGCCCGGCGGGGCCGGACGTCAGGGGGCTGGACACGCCAGCACCGTACCGCCGCGCGCCGGACGCGAGAGCGCCCGGTCACCGACCGGGCCGGTGACCGGGCGCTCCGGGGTGGTCCTAGGTGGCTCTGCTGGCTCAGGCGCCGAAGGCCGCTTCCCACGGACGCATCAGGACCGCACGGGCGTCGGAGGACAGCAGGTCGGCGACGACCTCGGCGTGCACGACCCCGCTGACGACGTTCCACAGACCGTTCGCGCCGTCGGCGGCGTCGAGCCCACCGGCGCGGAAGGCGCGGACCGCGAGCAGCTGGGCCACCGCGGCGGTGCGGACGCGGTCGGAGAGGTGCACGGCCCAGGAGGCGTCGTGGACGGCGCCGGCCCACTCGCCCGCGCTCGGACGGCTGGTCTCCCCCACCGCCCGCAGGCAGGCGCGGTCGGTGCCGTCGAGGCGGCGCAGGGTGTCGAGGACGCGGGTCACCCCGGCCTGCGCCTCCCCGAGACCGGTCGGGTGCTCGGGCAGCGGGGCGAGGTCGCGGGCGGCCTGCAGGTAGGGGTGCGCGAGGACCCGTCGCGCGTGGTCGGGCAGCCGGTCGCCGAGGTAGGCGGAGACGGCGGCGTCGGCGAGCACGTCGGCGGCGCGACCCGCGTCCTCGGTGCGCAGCCGGGGCCCGCCCTCCAGCGGGGCCGACCATGTCCAGTCGAAGACGTCGTGGTGGACCAGGCGGACGAGGGCGTCGGCGTCGGCGATGGTGCTGGTCTGCAGGACCCGGACGATGCCGGCCTCGACCCGGGCGCCGGACACCTCGTCGGCGAAGTCCTCGTGGGCGAGGCCGTTGGCGACCTGGTGCAGCACGTCGCCGATCTGCGGGACGGCGTCGGTGGCGGTGCGGACCGCGTCCCAGGCCGAGGCCCGGGTCGCCGGGTCGTGACGCTCGGCCAGGACCTCGATCTCGCGGGGGCCGGAGTCGAGAGCGCGCAGCAGGACCTCCGCCGCGGAGTCGCCCGCGGGCAGTCGCACGAGGTCGAAGCCCAGGACAGGAGAACTCACCAGGGAGTAGTGCACGGTCGTCGCCTCCGGTGCGTGGTGTCTCACCGCCGGTTCCGGCGGAGTGGTCCCACCCTGACACTGGGTGAACGAGGGGGCCACACGTCGTCAGCCGTCCGGCGGCACGCCAGAGGTCCGCACCCCCCGTGCGGCGCACCCACCGCGACGGCGTTGCGCCGTCCGGGGGACGTGGGAGCACGACCGCCGTAACGTCAGGTCGTGGACCACCAGCACAGCGAGCACCCGGGGACCCACCCGCTCGCCGACGAGGGACCCGACGAGTTCGACGGGGGGTCCGAGACGGGCGCGGAACAGGGGTCGGCTCCCGGCCGGTGGGCGTCCTGGCTGGTCGTCGCCGTCTCCGCGGTCCCACCGCTCGCGCTGGCCGTCCTCGGCCGCCGGTTCCTGGGGGGTGGGGCGGACGCCGCCTACGTCGGGACCCGCGCCGACCCCGGCGACGGTGACGGGATCGACCTGGGCTGGTCCAACCGGTTCGGTCTGCTCTGGATGACGGTCCCCGTCCCGCAGGTGCTGCTCGCGGCCCTGTGCGGCGTGCTCGTCGTGGCCGCTCTCGTCGTGGCGGGCCGGCCGGACTGGCTGGTCCCGCGGCGCTGGGCGGCCCGGGTGGGCGCGGGGGCCGCGGCCCTCACGGCGCTCGAGAGCCTGGCCTGCCTGGTCAGCCTGGTCACGCGCGCCGGGGAACCCGAGCGGGAGTCCTTCGGCGGTTCCCAGATCAGCTACTACATCCCCTCGACGGGGGAGTTCCCGGAACTCCTCGGTGTCCTCGCGCTGCTGGTCGTGACGACGGCCCTGCCGGCGCTCGCCGCCCTCGTGCTGTGGCGGGCCGTGGACCCGGCGGCGGGACCGGTTCCCGCCGAACCCGCGGAACCCGCCGCCCCCACCGTGGTCGACGCCGAACCCGAGCCGACGCCCGATCCCGCACCCGATCCCGCACCCGGGCCCGGGCCCGGGCCCGCACCGCAGGCCGGGGTGGCCGACGTCCCGAAACCCTCCGCCGACGACCTCGACGCCTACCGCCGGCCGGTCTCCGGGGAGGGCGCGTGACGTCCGAGCGGGACGGGGAGCACGAGGGGCCGGCGGGGGACGAGGAGGAGGACGAGGCGCGGCAGGTGCCCCTGGGCTGGGTCTCCTGGCTGCTCGTCCTCGTCGCGGTCACCCCGCCGGTGGTCCTGGCCGAGGTGTCCCGGCGGTTCCTGACGGGGAGCGCGGACGCGAGCTACTTCGGGGCCTACGTCTCGGAGGCCGACGTCCGCGCGCGTCTCGACTTCACGTTCACCGTCCGGTTCCGGTTGCTGTGGGCGAGCGTCGCGGTGCCGGACGTCCTGATCGCGGCCCTGCCGGTGGTGCTGGGGCTGGCCGCCGTCGTCGTGGCCGGGCGGCCGGAGTGGCTCGTCCCGCCGCGGTGGGGTGCCCGCGTCGTCGCGGGCGCCGCCGTGCTGAGCGCGCTCGAGAGCCTGGTGTGCCTGGTGATGCTCGTCGAACTCGCCGACGAACCCCGCAGCAGCGCCTACGGCAACCTGCAGCTGAGCTACCTGCTCCCCTCGACCGGGGACTTCCCCGAGATCGCGCCGGTCATGGCGTTGCTGGTGGTGCTGACGGTCGTGCCGGCCGTCGCGGCCCTCGTGCTCTGGCGGGCCCCGAGCGCCGCCCGAGTCGCCGCGGAACCCGCCGCGGAACCCGCCGCCGAACCCGCCGCCGAACTCGCCGCCGAACCCGCCGCCGAACCGGTCGCGGAACCCTGCGCGGAACCCCGCCCCGAACCACCGGTCGAGGAACGACCGTCCGAGGTCCCCCGGCTCTCGGCCGCGGAACTCGACGCCTACCGCCGCCCCCGCTGAACCCCGCTCGCGGGGTCCGGGAACGCAGGACGGGGTGGGACCCGGAAGGTCCCACCCCGTTCGCCGTCAGGTCAGGCCGCGACGACCGCGCCGATGCCCTCGATCTCGAGCGCCTTGTCCACGTCGAGGACGAGCAGCAGCGCCTCGTCGAGCTTGTAGGCACCGCGGATGAGTTCGCGGATCGGGCCGGACAGCGTGTCCGGCGGCGGCTCGAAGGTCGAGTCGGTGACCTCGATGACGCCGCCGATGGAGTCGACCAGCAGGCTCCAGACCTCGTCGCCGGCGCGGACGACGACGTTCATCGCGACGCGCCCCTCCTCGCGGTCGGGCATGTTGAGCCGGCGGCGCAGGTCGAGCGCGGTGACGACCTGACCGCGCAGGTTGATGAGACCCGCGACGGCCCGCGGAGCCAGCGGCGCGGGTGTGCGCGGCTGCTCGGTGAGCACTTCCTGCACTCGCCGGACCTCGACACCGAAGAGGTGTCCGGCCAGGTGGAACGTGGCGTACTGCGTGGACACGTCAGACCCCCAGTCGCGTGGATGCTGCGGCGAGCTCGTTCTGAGCCTGCTCGGAGAAGAAGTTCGGGTCGGCCGCGAGGATCGCGGACCGCACGTCGAGGAGTTCGGTCACGCGGTCGCGGATGACCGCGGAACCGACCAGACCGGCGTCGTCGATGTCGCTGTGCGCGTCCTGGCCGGAGACGATGTCGACGATCTCGTCGACGACGATCGCGACCGAGCGACCGCGGGCCGAGTAGACGACACCCGGGACCGAGGCGACCTCGCCCCCCGAGTACGACGAGCGCGAACCGCCACCGAGGTGGTTCGCCAGGCGGACCAGCGGCAGGATCTCGCCGCGGTAGCGGACGACCTCGCGGCGCCCGACCCGTTCGATGGAGTCGGTCTTGAACTCCTCGAGGCGGGTGACGACGTCCAGCGGGATCGCGACGCGGCGGTTCCCGCCGAGACCGACGACCAGCAGGCGCTGCCCGTCGCTGCTCGCGGCCTGTTCCGCGGCGGCCTGGTCGTTGGCGTGGTCGATGCCGTCGGAACGCATCGTGCGGCGCGCCAGCGACTGCACGTCGAGGATCAGGGAGACGCGACCGTCACCGAGGATGGTGGCGCCCGCGTAGGCGCCGATGGCCTTCAACGCCCCGGAGAGCGGCTTGACGACGATCTCCTCGGTGTCCAGGACCCGGTCGACGAGCAGGCCGAAGCGGCGCCCGTCGCACTCGAGGACGGCGATGACGAGGTTCGTCGGGAGTTCCACGTCGGTGGGGCGCTTGAGTTCCAGCGCCTCCTCGAGGCGGATCAGCGGCAGCAGCGCACCGCGCAGGCGGTACACCTTCGCGCCACCGACGTCCTCGATCGCCTTGCCCATCTTCTCGGTGTCCAGGCTCACGAGTTCGAGCAGGTTCACCTGCGGCATGGCGTAGCGCTGACCGGCGCACTCGACGGTCAGGGCCGGGACGATCGCCAGCGTCAACGGGATCCGCAGACGCCAGACGGTGCCCTGCCCGGTGACGGACTCGACGTCGACGGAACCGCCGATGCGCTCGATGTTCGTCTTCACGACGTCCATCCCGACCCCACGGCCGGAGACGTTCGTGACCTTCGCCGCGGTGGAGAACCCGGGCAGGAAGAGGAACTGCAGGATGTCGTTGGGGGTCAGCGTCTCGAGCTTGGCCGCGGACACCAGGCCCTTCTCGACGGCCTTGTTCCCGATGATGACCGGGTCGATGCCCTTGCCGTCGTCGCGGATCTCGACGACGACCTGGCCGCCCTCGTGGGCGGCGCGCAGCTTGAGGGTTCCGACCTCGTTCTTGCCGGCGGCGAGGCGGACGTCCGGGGACTCGATGCCGTGGTCGACCGCGTTGCGGACGATGTGGGTCAAGGGGTCCTTGACGGCCTCGAGGAGGGTGCGGTCGAGTTCGGTGTCGCCGCCCTCCATCTCCAGCTTGATCTTGCGGTTCAGCATGTTCCCGAGGTCGCGGACGACGCGGGGCAGCTTCGACCACAGGTGGTCGATGGCCTGCATGCGGGTGCGCATGACCGATTCCTGCATCTCGCTCGCGACGAGGTTCAGGCGGTGGCAGGCGCGGGTGAGGTCCTCGTCGCGCAGGGCTCCGGCCCGCTGCAGGATCTGGTTGCGGGCGAGGACGAGCTCACCGGCCTGGCGGACGAGGGACTCGAGGAGTTCCACGTCGACGCGGATGGTCGACTCGGCCGCGGAGGCCTTCTCGGGGGGAGCACCGCCCCCACCGGCCGGGGCGGCGGCGGGGGCGGTGCTCCCC
>NZ_CEEDMJ010000017.1:0-129030 GCF_979255925.1 Kineococcus sp. AC630 | reverse complement strand
GATGTCGGGTGCTGCAGCTGAACTGGAACGCCGCCCCCGCCGCCCCCGCGCCCTGCTGGCCACCGCCGCCGTCCTGGCCGCACTGGCCGCGGGCGCCGGTGTCGCGCCGGCCGCCCAGGCCGCCGTCACGCCCGTGATGAACTACGACGGCGTCACCGTCAACAACGCCCGCATCCCGGCCACGGACGTCGAGATCGAGCTCGTCACCCCCGTGGCCTTCGACCGCGGCACCTACTTCGTCGGCACCACGCAGGTCGGGACCCTCGGCGCCGGCACCGCGGCCGGTGGCAGCTACCGGGCCGGCGCCACCGTGGACCTCGGCGGGCACAGCGGTTCGATCACGCTCGTGGCGAAGCTCTACAAGGGCAAGTACCTCGCCCAGACCGTGTTCAAGGTCCTGCGCCTGGTGCCGGCGACGGCGACGGGCATCCCCGCCGGCTTCCCGAACGCCGCCTCCACCGGCGTCCCCACCGGCACGAAGCTCACCCCCGCCGGTGACGTCGTGGTCACCACGCCCGGGACGGTCCTCACCGGCCTCGACATGGGCTGCCTCACCGTCCGCGCCGCCCACGTCGTGGTGCGCGGGTCCCGCGTCACCTGCACCGACGGCCGCCAGCTGGCGGTGGCGCTGACCGACGCCGAGGGCTTCGTCATGGAGGACTCCGAGATCGACGGCGGCGACGGCGGCACCGAGAACGCCATCGGCTGGAGCGACTACACCCTGCGCCGCGTCGAGGTGCGCGGCACCCAGGACGGCCCGCGCCTGGGCTACGACGTGACCGTGGTCGACAGCTGGATCCACGCCCTGGTGCGCCACGACGGCGTCCACACCGACGCCCTGCAGTCCACCAGCGGTGAGCGGATCCTGGTGCGTCACAACACCCTGGACCCGCGGACCGCGGGCGACGACGACTTCCTGAACTCCGCGGTGCAGCTGGGCACCGAGACGGGGACCAAGCGGCTGCGCGACGTCGTGTTCGAGAAGAACTACCTCGACGGTGGCACGTTCTCCGTCAACGTGAAGTGCAGCGCGAACATCGACTCCAGCGTCGTCTTCCGCGACAACCGCTTCGGCCACGGCAGCAAGTACGGCGGCGTCATCGCCCCCGGTCGGCTGCGCGTCAGCGGCAACACCTACGTCGACACCGGCGCCCGGGTGGCGGTCGAACCGGCCTGCTGACACCGGTGGCGGGGCCGTGCGCGGCCCCGCCACCGCGCCCTCGGGTCAGAACGGATGGAGACCGAGCGCGTGAACTTCTGCACGAGGAAGTGTGCTCACGGCCTCGGGCGGGTCAGAGACCGAAACCGATTCCGGTGAGCTCCTCGGACGCCGACCACAACCGGCTCGCCAGGACGGGGTCCTTCGACTGCCGGGACCGTCCGATCAGCATCGCGCCGCCACGCATGTGCGCGAACCGCTCGGGACCGGTGAAGGCGGCCGGAGGAACGTCTCCCGTTGCGGCGAGGAGCACGGGCAGGGCGCCCTGGTCCGGGTCCTGGGCCAGGAGGCGCACCAGGAGCCTCGTCACCGCGCCGCCGCTCCCGGTGGTCATGTTCGTCGTCACCAGGCCCGGGTGCGCGGCGGCGGCGAGGACGGGAGATCCGGCCGCGGTCAACCGGCGCTGTAGTTCGGTGACGAAGAGCAGGTTCGCGAGCTTCGACGCCGCGTAGACCCGGGACTCCACGTACTTCGTCCGCTCGAGGCCCAGGTCGTCGAGGTCGATCCTCCCCATCCGTTCGGCCTGGGAGGAGAGGGCGACCACCCGGCCGGAGACGTGGCGCAGCAACAGGTTCGTCAGGGCGAACGGGCCCAGGTGGTTGGTGCCGAACTGCAGTTCGAAACCGTCGGCGGTGCGCCGAAGGTCGGGGACGGACACCCCGGCGTTGTTGACGAGCAGGTCGATCGGCCCGTCCCAGCCGGCGGCGAAGGAGCGGGTCGAGGCCAGGTCCGCCAGGTCGAGGTCCCGGACCTCGACCTGCCCGGGCATGGTCCGGGCGGCCCGCTCCCCCTTCTCGCGGTTCCGGACGGCGAGCACGACGCGGGCGCCCCGGGCGGCGAGGGCCCGGGCCGTGGCCGCGCCGATCCCGCTGCCGCCTCCGGTCACGATCGCGGTGCGGCCGGTGAGGTCGGGGAGCGGTGTCGCCGCAGATGTAGGCATAGACAAGATACTAGGCAGCGTCTAGTCAAATAGTCAACGTCTACTTCACCGCTACCCTGACAGCGTGACGCGCCAGCCCTTCCACCACGGGAACCTCCGCGCGGTCCTGCTGGACCAGGCGGAACGGACCCTGCGCGAGGGCAGCGTCGAGGACCTCTCCCTGCGCGAGCTGGCCCGGCAGGCCGGCGTCAGTCACGGCGCACCGCGCAGTCACTTCATCGACCGTCAGGCCCTGCTGGTCGCCCTCGCCGAACGCGGCTTCGCGCGACTGACCCACGACGTCGCCACGGCGGGCGCCGCCCACCCCGTCGACCTGGTCGACCGTCTGCGCAGCGTGGCGGCGGCCTACGTCGGCTTCGCCGTCACCGACGCCGGACTGCTCGAGCTGATGTTCTCCACCAAGGGCGCAGACGCCGCGGAGAGCGTCCGGGAAGCTGCCGCGGCGTTCTTCTCGACCTTCGACGCGTTGTTCGACGCCGACCTGCGGGCCGGCCGCTTCCGCGGACCCGACCGGCAGCGGACGAAGCTCCTCTTCGTCGCGACCCTGCAGGGCGTCGCCTCCCTGATCGCCTCCCACCGGATCCCTCAGGAGCTCGGCGACGCCCTCGTCGACGACGCGATCCAGCTCCTCCTCGTCGACGGAACAGCCCACTAAGCTGTCTTCATGTCAGGACATGACGGAGAAGAGATCACCTTCCGGACGCGCAAGTGGGTCCGCCCCGAGGACCTCAACGCCAACGGCACCCTCTTCGGCGGCAGCCTGCTGCGCTGGATCGACGAGGAGGCCGCGATCTACGCGATCCTCCAGCTCGGCAACGGCAGCGTCGTCACCAAGTACATCTCCGAGATCGACTTCGTCTCCTCCGCGCAGCAGGGTGACCTCGTCGAGATGGGGCTGCGCGCGACGGCCTTCGGTCGCACCTCGCTGACGATGCGCGCCGAGGTCCGCAACATGATCACCCGGCAGAGCATCCTGACCATCGAGAAGATCGTGTTCGTGAACCTCGGCGCCGACGGACTGCCTGCGCCGCACGGCTACTCGACGATCACCTACGACCGGGACCGGATCCCCAGCAGCGTGCGGCCCGGCTGACGACGCTCACCGCCGCTCACAGCGCGGGCGGCGCCGTCGAACTCTCGACGATCGAGAAACCCCGCCCGCGCAACCGGCGCCGCTCCTGCGCCAGGTGGGCGAGCAACCGCTCCGCCGTCCCCCGGCTGTGGGCGCGGAGCAGTTCCGCGGCCCGGTCGGCGTCGCGGGCCTCGACGGCGTCGAGGATCCCCCGGTGCTCGGCCCGGGCCTGTTCGCGCGACGCCGCGGTCCGCACCTCCAGCCAGCGGGTGCGGGCCAGCCGGGTCATCGCGCCGGTGAGGGAGTCGACCAGGAAGGGGTTGCGGGACAACCGCACCAGCGCGAGGTGGAAGTCGCTGCCGCCCCGCAGGCCGCTCTCCTCGTCGTCGGCCACGGGTTCCGCCTCGAGGAGCGCCCGCACCGCGGCGAGTTCAGCGGGCGTGGCGCGCTCGACGGCGAGGGCCAGCGCCCCGGTCTCGACGACCTCGCGGTGCTCGGTGACGGCCCGGACCTCGGCGAGGTCGATGGGTGCGACCCGCCAGCCGCGACCCACCCGCCCGGTCAGGCCCTCGTTCTCGAGTCGGACCAGGGCGGCGCGGATGGGCGTGCGGGACGCGCCGAGGAACTCCTCGAGACCGCGTTCGCTGAGCTTCTCGCCGGGCACGAACTCGAACCCCAGGACGGCGGCCCGCAGGGTCTCGTAGGGACCGTCCGACACGTCGCCTCCTCGTGGGATACCGTTTTGGTATGCCACCAACGTACACCGCAGCGCCCCGCGTTCCCGCGGCCGCGTGGCGGATGCTCACCCTCGGGATCGCGGCGCAGGCGGCCGGGACCCTCCTCGTGAGCACGCCGGTGTACCTCATCCCCCTCCTCCACCTGCAGCGCGGGCTGCCGCTGACGCAGGCCGGGACCCTGGCCGCCGCGCCGACCCTGGGCATGGTCCTGACCCTGGTCGCGTGGGGCGCACTGGCCGACCGGGTCGGGGAACGCTGGGTGATCGCCGGCGGCCTGGCCCTCACCGCGGTGTGCGCCGCGGTCGCCGCGAGCACGTCCGGTCTCCTCCCCCTGGGCCTCGCCCTGGGGTTCGGCGGAGCCGCCGCGGCCAGCACGAACGCCGCCAGCGGACGCGTCGTCGTCGGCTGGTTCCCGCGCGAACGTCGCGGCCTCGCGATGGGTCTGCGGCAGATGTCCCAGCCCCTGGGGATGGCCGTGGCGGCGCTCGTCGTGCCGCCGCTGGCGGGTTCCGCGGGGATCGGCGCCCCGCTGCTGCTCGGCGCCGGGGTCCTGGCCGTGCTGGCGGTCGCGTGCGCGGCCGGGATCCGCAACCCGCCGCGCGCAGCGCTGACCGACGCCGCCTCGGAGAACCCCTACCGCCGCGACCACTTCCTGCTGCGGATCCACCTGGTGTCCGTCCTGCTCGTCCTGCCGCAGTTCACCCTGTCGACCTTCGGCCTGGTGTGGCTCACCGTCGGGCTGGACTGGGACCAGACGCTCGCCGGGGTCGTGGTCGGCGGGGCGCAGTTCGTCGGCGCGCTGGGCCGCATCGTCGTCGGGGTCCTCAGCGACCGGGTGGGCAGCCGGGTCCGCGTCCTGCGCTGGCTCGCGGTGTCCGGCGTCCTCGTCCTGGCCCTGCTGGCCGCCGTCGGGTACGCGCACTGGCCGGTGGCGATCGCCGCGGTGCTCGTCGTGGCCTCGACGGTCAGCGTCGCGGACAACGGTCTCGCGTTCACCTCCGTCGCCGAGGCCGCCGGACCGCGCTGGTCCGGCAAGGCCCTCGGGCTGCAGAACACCGGGCAGTTCCTCGCCGCCTCCGCCGTCGGGCCGGGGGTCGGCGCGCTGGTCACCGCCGTCGGGTACCCCTCGACGATGGCGCTCGTCGCCCTCGCCCCGCTGGCGGCGTTGCCCCTCGTCCCGCGCCGCGACGAGCACCGGTAGCGGACCGCGGACGACGCCGTGCGCGAGGATGGTGGCGTGAGCATCGAACCGATCGGCGACGCGATCCTGCACGGCGGAGACCGCGCCACCCTGCGCCTGGCCCGCGACTACGACCACCCGGTCGCCGCGCTGTGGACCGCCCTGACCGTCCCGGCCCTGACCCGGCTCTGGTGGGCCGACCTGCGGACCGACCTGCAGGTCGGTGGCGAGTTCTCGCTGGAGTGGTTGACGGGCCCGCCCGGTGAGCTCGAGTGGTGGCCGGGCGAGATCGTCGACATGGACGCCCCGAACCTGCTGGAGCACACGAACTCCGAGCACGGCCGGCTGCGGTGGGAACTGGAACCCCTCGACGTCGGTGCCCTCCGGGCCCGCACCCGGTTGCGCCTGACGAACATCGTCGAGGGCGACGACGAGTGGGTGCCGATGTCGCTGGCCGCCTGGCACCTGCACCTCGACCAGCTCGCGATCGCGCTCGACGGCGGGAGCGTCGACTGGGCCGCCTGGGGCACCGCGAACAACCTGCGCCTGCGCGAACTGCGGGCCGCCTACGCCGCCCACCTCCCTCACCTCGACTGAACCCGCCTCGGCTGACGACCGGCAGGGGTCAGTGCAGGAGTTTCAGGCCGATCACGCAGCCGACGATGCCCAGCAGCAGCGCCACCTTCGCCAGCGACGCGGCCTCGGCCCCGGTCGCCATCGCGTAGCCGACGGTCAGCGCGGCGCCGATCCCGACCCAGACGGCGTAGGCCGTCCCGGTGGGGATGGAGCGCATCGCGAACGCCAGACCGGCCGTGCTGGCGAGCAGCGCGACGGCGAACACGAGGGTCGGTGCGAGGCGGGAGAACCCGGCCGAGCGGCCCAGGGCGGTGGCCCAGACCGCTTCCAGCACACCGGAGACGACGAGCACGATCCAGGACACGAGAACCTCACGTCCGCCGTCTTGTCGCGTGACCGGGTACGGCGGGCTCGTCCGGGCGCCCGGGTGACGGGCGCTGCTCCGAGGTTCTCCCACCCGGTCTCCGGGGTCAAGCCGGGCACCTGCGGCAGCATGGCGGGGTGAGCGTCCTCCACCTGCGGCTGATCTGCCCGTCGGCCACCACGTCCGCGGCCCTCGAGGTCCTGCGCGCCGACGCGGGGGTGACCAACGTCGTCCGGCACGTCGGCGCCTGCCTGCTCCCACCCGGTGACCTGCTGGAGGCCGACGTCGCCCGCGAGGCGGTGGACGCCGTGGTCGACGGTTTGCAGGCGCTGGGCCTGGAGGAGTCCGGGTCGATCGTGCTCGAGACCGTCGACACGGCCCTCGGCCGCCGCATCCGGGAGGCCGAGGAGGCGGCGCCCGGCGCGGGTGACGACGCCCTCATCTGGGAGCAGGTCGAGAACGCCGCCGACGGCGGGGCCACCGGCTCCGCCTCGTACTACGCGTTCCTGGTGCTCGCCACGCTGATCGCCGCGGTCGGCCTGCTGACCGATTCGCAGGTGCTCATCGTCGGGGCAATGGTCCTCGGTCCGGAGTTCGGCCCGCTCGCGGCCCTGGCCGTGGCGATCGTGCGGCGCCGTCGGGACCTCGTCGCCGGACCGGTGCGGGCCCTCGCGCTGGGTTTCCCGCTGGCCGTGGTGGTCACGGCGGCCGCGGTGTTCGTCCTCGGACTCGTCGGGCTGGTGCCGCAGGAGTTCCTCGACGGGCGCCGGCCGCTCACGTCGTTCGTCGCCTCCCCGGACGCGTTCAGCGTCATCGTCGCCGTGCTGGCGGGGATCGCGGGGACCCTGTCCCTGACGTCGGCGAAGGCGGGACCGCTGGTGGGGGTGTTCATCAGCGTGACGACGGTTCCCGCCGCGGCCGACTTCGCCGCGGGCGTCGTGACCGGTCAGTACGGGACGGCGCTCGGCGCGCTGGGGCAACTCGTGCTGAACCTCGCCTGCATCCTGCTGGCCGCGGTGGTGACGCTGCGGGTGCAGCACCACCTGTGGCTGCGGGTCCGCCGGGGGGTCACCGGGCGAACTGCTGCGTCCCGATGACCTGCAGCAGGTCGAGCTTCTCCTGCGCCTCCGTGCCGGGGACGCCGGTGAACACCAGCAGGGCCTGCGCGCGGTTCTCGGTCCACAGGCTCTGGCAGTCGACCTCGAGGACCCCCAGCTGCGGGTGGACGAGACGTTTCCGGGTTCCCGTCTTCTCCTCCACCTCGTGGCGTTCCCAGACCTCGCGGAACTCCGCGCTGCGCCGCAGGAGGTCCTCGAGGACCTCGCGCGCCCGGGCGTCCGACGACAGGGACAACGCCGCCCTCAACCCGGCGGCCTGCAGCCGGGTCTGCCGTTCGTGGTCGTCCTCCGGGTAGTGCGTGCGTTCCTCCGGATCCGTGAACCACCGGTGGAACTGGCTGCGCGCCGGTCCCGCGTGGTGGCGCTGGTCGCCGAGGAGGGCGATCGCGAGCCGGTTCTGCACCAGGGTCTCGGCCAGGTCGGAGACGATCATCGCCGGGGTGTCGTCGAGGCGGTCCAGCACCCGCATCAACCCGGGGGCGATGTGCTCCTCGCGGCGCAACCGCACGGGCGGCCGGTGCCCGGCGAGGCGGAACAGGTGGTCGCGCTCGTCGAGGTCGAAGCGCAGCGCCCGGGCGATCGCGGCCACCACCTGGTCCGAGGGCTGCGGGCCGCGCTGCTGCTCGATGCGGGCGTAGTAGTCGGTGGACATGCCGGCCAACGCGGCGACCTCCTCCCGCCGCAACCCCGGGGTGCGACGACGGACACCGGGCGGCAGCCCGACCTCGCCGGGTCGCAGCGCCTCGCGGCGGCGGCGCAGGAAGTCGGCGAGTCCGGGTCGGTCCACACCACCATCCTCGCTCCGCGGCCGCGGCGCAGCCAGGGACCGCCGATCCCTGGACGACCGGGTCTCTCCCGCGACGGGATCCGCGGGCGCAGGGTGGGGACATGAAGATCACCGGACGCACCGTCCTCATCACCGGCGGCACCGCGGGCATCGGCCTGGGCCTCGCCCAGCGGCTGCAGGCCGAGGGCAACACCGTCGTCGTCGCGGGTCGCCGCAAAGCCCTCCTCGACCAGATCGTCCAGGACCACCCGGGCCTGGCCGCCGTCGAGCTCGACGTCGCCGACCCCGTCTCGGTCCGGGCCGCCTTCGACGACGTGACCACCCGCTTCCCCGACGTCGACGTCCTCGTCAACAACGCCGGCATCGCGCTCTACGAGGACCTCCGCACGGGCGAGAGCCTCGACGCGGCGATCGACGTGATCACCACGAACCTCATCGGTCCGCTGCGGATGTCGTCGCTGTTCGTGCCGTTCTTCGCGACCCGGGGCGGGGGCACGGTGGTCAACGTGGGCTCCGGGCTGGGTTTCGTCCCGCTCCCGGCCTCCCCCACCTACAGCGCCACCAAGGCCGCGATCCACTCCTACTCCGAGACGCAGCGCGTGCAGCTCGCGGGCAGCGGGATCGACGTCGTCGAGATCGTGCCGCCGGCCGTCCGGACGGAGTTCGGCGGCCAGCAGGACGACGACCGGGCGATGCCGTTGCCGGCCTTCCTCGACGGGGTCATGGCGATCCTGCGCGAGGAGCCCGACGTCGAGCAGGTGGTCGTGGACGAGGCGAAGCCGTTCCGGTTCGCCGAGGCGCAGGGGACCTACGGACAGTTCCTGCAGGTGCTCGCCGGTTTCCCGGCGCACTGAGTCAGCGGATGCTCCGGGCCAGCTGCACGAGGGAGTCCGGGGCGTCGTCGCGCGGCAGGACCAGCTCGACGAACGCCGCGTGGTCGGGGTCCGCGCGGACCTTGTCGAGCGTCTCCACGAGGTCGGCGGGGGTGGCGACCCGGTGGGTCGGGGTTCCCGGCGAGCCCAGCGCGGCGGGCAGCTTGGTCCAGTCCCACGCGACGACCTCATGGTAGGCGGCCTCGGGACTGCGGATCGCCCGTTCGACGGTGTACCCGGAGTTGTTGACGAGCAGGATCGTGGGGGTGAGCCCCTCGGCGAGGATCCGGCCGAGTTCCTGGATCGTCAGCTGCGCCGAACCGTCACCGATGACCAGGACGGTCTCGCGTCCCGGCTGGGCGAGCATCGCGCCGAGGGTCGCGGGCAGCGTGTACCCGATGGAGGACCAGACCGGCTGCCCCAGCAGGTCACAGCTGTCGGGGGTCGTGAGCTCCAGCGCCCCGTAGAACGACGTCCCCGCCTCGGCGACGAGCAGCGTCCCCGGGTTCAGCCACTGCTGCAGCAGGGGCCACAGGTCGGCGTGGGTCAGCGGCCCGTCGGGTTCGGCGGGGACGTGCCGCTCGAGGGCCGGGACCTGCTGGCGCGGAAGGGGTTCGGGGCGCGGCGACCGCGCGTCGAGCACCTCCTCGAGGATGCGCAGCGACTCCTCGAGGTACACCCCGTAGAACGCCGTCCCGGCGATGCGGGCGTGGTCGAGCTGCAGGTCGACCGCCGCGTCGGGGTCGAAGCCGTGGCTGAAGGAGCCGGTGAGGAAGTCCGTCATCACCACCCCGGCGAGGACCAGCGGGTGCGCCGTGTCGACGAAGCGGCGGGTGTCGGCGGACCGGGTGAACTTGCCGGCGTAGACTCCGAGGTTCGCCGGGTGGGACTCGTCGAGCAGCGCCTTCGACGCCGACTGCGTCGCGACCCGGACCCCGTTCTGCGCGGCGATCCCCCGGACCAGCTCCTCGAGGCGACGGCGGTGCAACCGCGGCCCCGCCAGCACGGTCACCTCGGGCGAGTCCCCGAGGAACTCCCCGATCGCGGCGCGGAACTCCTCGACCGCCCCGGCGTCGCTGCGCAGGACCCGCAACGGCCGCGACAGCGGAGCGGCCGAGACCTGCTGCACGGCGACGTCGGCGGGGATCCCGAGGTAGACGGGTTTGGAGGTGCCGACCGCGGTGAGCAGCGCCTGGTCGATGGCGGTGACCGCCCCCTGCGACCGCACCACGACGGCGGACGCCGTCACCTCCGCGGCGATGCGCACGAAGTGCCCGAAGTCGCCGTCCGCGAGGGAGTGGTGCAGCAGCGCACCGTCGCTCATCGCCCTCGTCGGGGGCAGGCCCACGACGTGCACGACGGGAACGTCCTCGGCGTAGCTCCCGGCGAGGGCGTTGACGGCGGACAGTTCCCCTACCCCGAACGTCGTGACCATCGCCGACGGCCCGCGTCGCAACCGTGCGTAACCGTCGGCGGTGTAGCCGGCGTTCAGCTCGTTGGCCGACCCGATCCAGCACAACCCGCCCGCGGCCAGCAGTTCGTCGAGCAGGGCGAGGTTGAAGTCACCGGGCAGCCCGAAGAGGTGTCCGATGCCGAGCTGCTCGAGCCGGCGGGCGAGGTAGCCGCCCACGCTGATCGTCGTGGTCATGTCCGCATGACACGCCAACCGGGCGGATCGTGCAACCGACTCCCACGACACTGGTCGTTCCGACCAGTTCCGGGCGACTACCTCCCCCTAGACTGGTCGACGTGACCACCCTGGACGACACGGACCGACGCATCCTCGTCGCCCTCGACACCGATCCCCGCGCCACCGTGGCCCAGCTCGCCATGACCCTCGGCCTCGCGCGGGGCACCGTGCACAGCCGGCTCGAGCGGCTCGCCTCCGACGGCAGCCTGCGGCGGAACTCCACCCGGCTGGACCCCGCGCGGCTGGGGTTGCCGATGCGGGCGCTGGTCACAGCGGGTGTCGACCAGGACGAGTTCGAGGGGATGGTCGAGGACATGTCCGGCATCCCCGAGGTCGTCGAGTGCCTCGGCATCTCGGGCGACTCCGACCTCATGATCCAGATCGCCGCGCGCGACGCCGACCACGTCTACGACATCACCCAGCGCATCATGCGGTGCCGCGGGATCCGCCGGACCTCGACCTCGATCGTGCTGCGGGAACTGCTGGGGTTCCGGATGGACCACCTGCTGGGCTGAGGGCGCCCGGCGCGACGAGGGCCAGGGTGACGGTGCTGTGCACCGCCTGTTCGTCTGGCGTTCTCGGCGAGTTCCACGGGCACTGCCACGTTGTGCCTGCCCGTGAGCCGGCGCCGATCGCGCCGGAGGTTCGAACGAGAGGTACCCGGTGTCCGACACCCAGTCCAGCACGAACGACGACGGTTCGCAGGACCGTCGCGGATTCTTCACCCGTCGAGGCCTGCTCGGCACGGGCGGCCTCGCCACCGCCGTCGTCTTCGGCAAGGGCCTCGTCGACGCGTCCGCCGCGTCCGCCGCCCCCGCCTACGTCCCCGCGCAGCTGAACGTCAAGGACGCGCACTACACGACCACGTTCCGCCGCATCGCACTCAGCTCGGGCACCGGCAGCGCCGTCAAGGTCCTCCCGATCGACCGCGCGAAGTTCCAGGTCGGGGCGAAGTTCGACCTGCGCATCGAGGCCACCGGGGTCGACCCCGAGACCACGAAGATCGTCATCAAGGTCAGCGACGGCAGCGGCCCCGCGCCGCTGCTCGCCCCCGCACCGCTGCGCACGAGTTCCGCCCCGGACTCCGTCGAGGTCACGTTCAAGGACCTGGTCTACCCCGCCGCCGGCAGCTACACGATCGCCGCGGCCGTCACCTCCTCCGCCGGCTCCGCCTCGCAGGAGGTGAAGCACGAGGTCGTGCTGTCGAAGACCGACGCCAAGACCGCGAAGAACGTCATCTTCTTCCTCGGTGACGGCATGGGCCAGGCCGCCATCACCGGCGCCCGGATCCTGTCCAAGGGCATCACCGAGGGCAAGTACGACTCCCTCCTGGAGATGGACACCCTCGACTTCCGCGGGAACGTCACCACCTCCGGCTGCGACTCGATCGCGACCGACTCCGCGAACTCGATGTCCGCGTACATGACCGGCCACAAGTCGGCCGTCAACGCCATGGGCGTCTACCCGGGCAACTCCGAGGACCCGACCGCCAGCCCGCACGTCGAGACCATGGCCGAGGTCCTCAAGCGGTCGCGGGACATGTCGATCGGCATCGTCACCACCGCCGAGGTCCAGGACGCCACTCCCGCCGCGGTCTTCGCGCACACCCGTCGCCGTTCCGAGTACGCGAGCATCATGGACCAGGCCCTCGAGCCCGGTCAGATGCCCGACGTGTACATGGGTGGCGGCCGCGCGACGTTCCTGCCCATGTCGGTGAAGGGGTCCAAGCGCACCGACGAGCGCAACCTCATCGAGGAGTTCAAGGACAAGGGATTCGCCTACGCGGCGACCCGCACCGAACTCTCCGCGGTGATGGCCTCCGGCACCCCGGACAAGCTGCTGGGTTCCTTCCACACCGGCAACCTGAACGTCTACATCGACCGCCAGGTCACCCCGAACCCCGCCGTCCTCGGTGAGTTCGACGACCAGCCCGGTCTGGTCGAGATGACCAAGGCCGCGCTGAAGGTCCTCGAGAAGAACGACAAGGGCTTCTTCCTGATGGTCGAGGGCGCCTCGATCGACAAGTCCGAGCACCCGCTCGACGGCCCCCGCGCCGTGTACGACGCGATCGAGCTCGACCAGGCCGTCGGCATCGCCAAGGAGTGGGCGAAGGACCGCGACGACACCCTGATCGTCGTGACCGCCGACCACAACCACGCCATGAGCATCGCCGGCACGCACACCCTCTCCAAGGAGGGGTCGCCCGCGCGCCAGCAGAACGGCGTCTACGCCGACGCCGGGTTCCCCACCTACGTCGACTCCAACGGTGACGGGTTCCCCGACGACCCGAACCCCGACGTGCAGTTGTTCTTCGGCTGGTCCAACCACCCCGACCACCCGGACGACTTCGCGCACAACGCCGTCCTGGCCCAGCCGGCGCTGGAGGACGCGGCCACCGGCCTCGCGTTCCCGAACCCGGCCCGTGACCCGGGCGCCGTCGTCCAGATCGGCAACCTGCCGATGGAGGACACGAACTGCGTCCACACCGTCGAGGACGTCTTCATCGGCGCCTCGGGCCCCGGTGCGCAGCGGTTCGCGAAGCTCCTCGACAACACCGAGGTCTTCCACAACGTCTGCGCGGCCCTGGGTCTGGAGATCCCGACCTACTCGCTGAAGTCCACCAGCGCCAAGGTCGCCGAGACCGAGGTCGCAGCCGCCGAGACCGCCCGCGTGAGCTGACACCTCCCTGACGAACGCCCCCTGCCGCACCCAGCGGCGGGGGGCGTTCGGCGTTCCGGCTCCGTCGTCCGGCGGGTGCGCGGACATCGCGGTCCAGGGCATGGTGGACCCCGAAGACCCCGCTGGGGACAGCCCGGACACCGACCGTCGACCGAGGAGAGCCATGACCGTCGAAGAACTCGTGCACGCCAACCTGATGCAGGTCTTCGGCGAGCGGGACCCCGAGCGGCGCTGGGCGAGCGTCGTCCGCATCTACGCCCCGGACGTCGTGTTCGCCGACCCGGAGGAGTCGGTGGTGGGTCACCGGGCGCTGAACGACAAGGCGCAGCGACTGCTCGACGAATCGCCCTCCTTCGTCTTCAGTCCCGGCGGCGAGGTGCAGGTCGTGCAGGACCTGGGCTACCTCGCGTGGCAGTTCGGGCCCGAGGGCGAGGCCCCGGTGGTGCGCGGAGTGGACATCGTCCTCGTGGCGGACGGCGTGATCACCAAGGTCTGGACCATGCTCACGACATCCTGACCCGGGACCGGTTCCCAGGCGGCGGGGCGAGCCCGACCAGGACGCAGGAGCACCGGTCGCACCGGGAACCGATCGGCGTCGGCCCACCTCCAAGCGGCGTGAGCGACCCCGCTCCGCAGAGAGGTGGTGCAGCGTGACCGGTCTGGTGGTCCTGTTCGTCGTCTGCTTCGTCGTCCTGGGTGGCGTCTCCCTCTGGCGCTCGCTGACCGGTACCGGCCGGTCGGGCGGGTCCTCCCACCACTCGTTCCCGGGCGGGAGCGACGGCGGTGCCTCGTCGAGTTCCTGGGACGGCGGTTCCTCGTCCGGGGACTGCGGCGGCTCCTTCGACGGCGGCGGGTCCTCCGGCGGCGGGGACGGCGGTTCCTGCTGACGCCGGGTGGGGACGGCGGTGTCGTGGCTGCCCGGGGCGTGACCGTCGTCCTCATGGTCGGGCTGCCCGGCAGCGGGAAGACGACCCGCGCCCGTCAGCTCGAGGCGGAGGGGGCACTGCGCTTCAGCCTCGACGAGTGGATGCTGCCGTTGTTCGCCGGCGAGAACGGGACCCGTCAACGCGACACCCTCGAGGGTCGGCTGATCTGGGCGGGACTGCGGGCCGCGGACCTCGGGGTCGACGTGGTCCTCGACTTCGGGTTCTGGTCCCGCGCGGAACGTGACGCCCTGCGCCACCTGTTCGCCGCCGTGGGCGCGGAGTGCGTGGTGGAGTTCCTGGACGTCGATCCCACGACTCAGTGGGAGCGGGTGAGCAGGCGCCAGGTCGAGGCCCCCGGTGACACGTTCACGATGACCCGCGGGGAACTCGACCACTGGCGCACGCTGTTCGAGGTGCCGACGGCGGAAGAACTCGCCACGACCACGAACGGGCCGCCCGCCGGGTTCCTCACGTGGTCGGCGTGGGCGGCGGACCGGTGGCCGTCCCTGCCCGACCGGGGACGCTGACCGCGACCTCGTGGGGCCGCAACGGGATCACCGGCGTTCCCGCGACGACGACGTCGGCACGCTCCCACGGGCGGTCCGCCGCGAGGAACCGGAGTTCCTCGTCCATCCACCGGTGCCAGAACGCGATCGTCCCCGCCTCGTCCCCGTTGACCCCCGACGCGGTGTCGCGGGCGATCCCCCGACGTTCCGCCTGCACGAAGTCCGACTGCACCCACACCACGACGTCGAGGAACTCCGACAGTTCCCGCCGACCGGCGCCCACCCCTTCGACGACGAGCAGGTCGGTCCCCTGGGGCACCTCGACGGCTCCGTCACGGCCGTGCGCGGGCCAGGCCGGTGGTCGGTAGCGGACGCCCTCCCCGCAGCGGGCGGGGACCAGGACCCCGTCGCGCAACAGGTCGGCCCAGTCGAAGAAGGAGTGGTTCCAGGCGATGTCGTCGGTGTGGACCGCACCCGCTCGCAACGCCTCGGCCACGGCCCGGGTGACGAGCCGGTCGGTCAGCGTCGACTTGCCCGAGGCCCCGCGACCGTCGACGGCCAGCACGACCGGCCCGTTCCGGGGGGCCAGGGGGGCGAGGACCCGGCGGAGGAGGTCCCCCAGGTCCAGCGGGGCCCACGGTCCCGCCGCCGGCTCCACCGCGGGCACCGTCATCGTCGTGCCCACGTCCCGGCCCGGGGGCGGCGTCCCCCCGCTCACTCGGGGAGGTACAGGCAGAAGACGTGGCCGTGCGGGTCGCGCATCACCCGGACGGTGTCCTGCGGCTGGAACTCGAACAGTTCCGCACCTCCGGCGACGGCGTGCGCGACGCCCGCGTCGAGGTCGTCGACGGCGATGTCGAGGTGGTCCTGCACCTGCTGGTCGCCGGGGCGCTGCGGCCACTGCGGCGGAACGTAGGCCGTCTCGCGCTGGAACGAGATCCCGACCCCGCCGTCGGGGTCGCGCAGCACGATCCAGTCCGGCGACCACTGCTCGGGTTCCATCCCCAGCAGGTGCCGGTAGAAGGTCGCGAGTTCCGGGGGTTCGGGGGAATCGAGCACGACCGCCGACAACCGCGGGCGACCGCTCTGCGTCGTGGAGGTGTTCACCCGCACAGCCTGCCGTCGGGGACCGGGCGTGTCACCCCCTCAGCGACGGACGCGGACCGTGCGCCAGATGTCGCGCAGCGCCCAGGGCACGGCCACGACGAGCCAGGCCGCGAGGCCGACGAGGCTGCCCGACCAGAGGAGGAGCGCGGTGATCGCGACGAGCACGAGCGTGAGGACGATCCGACCGACTGGGCCGAAGGTCACCGAGGACCCGGCCCAGCGCGACTGCCTGAAGGCGGGCTGCTCGAGCGGCGGTGGGTCGTCGGTGCGGTGGGTCTGCAGGGGGGCCGTGAACCGGGCGTCGGGTGCGGGCGCGAAGCAGAGCCCGCACCACTGGTCCGTGGGGGCCAGGGCGCGGCCGCACTGACCGCACCCGGTGTCCGCCACGTCTGCCCGATCGGCAGGTTCCGCTCCGGTCTTGAACCGACCCGAAGACCTGGTCGACGTGGTCGACGCGACCGGTCACGACGTCGCGGGCAGGATGGTCCGGTGGACTCAGCCCTGGTCGACGTCGTGCGCCGCCACTGGGAACACCTCGCCGGTCCGGGGGCCCGCTTCGCCCCGGTCGAGGAGACGCGCGCTCTGGTCGCACCGGGTTCGGTGGTCTTCCCCGACGGCTGGTGCGGGATCGTGACGATCGCCGGCCGGGTCCTGGCCACCGCCCCCGACGCCGACGGGGCCCGGGTTCTCGACGACCACCTGCGCGGAGGCCGACCGTCCCCTCCCGCCGTGCTCGGACCGGCCCAGCTGGCGTACCTGGCCCGCGACGCACCCCTCCCGACCGTGGCCGGGGAACTCCACCCCGCCGACCCGGGCGATGCCCTGCAGGACCTGCTGCGCAGCTGTTCCGCCGACGACGTGGGCGAGAGCGGGATGACCGGGATCGACTCTCCCGCGTTCCTGGTCGTCGAGGACGGCGAGACCCTCGCCGCTGCGGGGTACGAACTCTGGCCCAACGACGTCGCCCACCTCTGCGTCCTCGTCCGGGCCGACGCGCGGGGGCGCCACCTGGCCCGCACCGTCGCCGCCCGCGCGAGCGCGCACGCGCAGTCCGCCGGGCTGCTGTGCCAGTGGCGCGCCCGCCCGGCGGAATCCCTCCGGGTCGCGCGGAGCATGGGCTACGAGGTGCTGGGGAACCAGCTGGGACTGCGCTGGTAGCGGCGGAGGTCTCCCGCGCGAGCGGGGCCGAGGAGTCGCGACACCCGGACTCAGGCGCCGCTGCCGCCGAGCACCTGGGCGGAGATCCGGTCGATGAGGCTCTCCAGCGACTCCTCGAACTCCTGCAACGCCCGGTCCTCCCCCAGCCTCCGGGCCAGGCGCCGCACGATGGGCGCGTCGTCGAGGCCCCCGACGGGTTCCTCCTCGTCCACCAGGTCCAGGGGTCCGACCGCCCCACCGCGCTGGGACACCTCCAGGAGCAGGTTCCCCAGCAGGAAGCTGGTGAACGCCCGGTAGGCCGCCACGGCCTCCTCGTCCGAGAACCCCTGCTGCACCAGTCCGGAGAGGAACGTCTCGACCCAGCTGATGCTGCGCAGCGGCGGACGCAGCCACGGCGCCTCGGGGGGCGTCGAGGCGATGAGGGGGAAGGCCTTGGGGTGGGCGATGGCCATGCGCCGGACACCGTGGGCCATCCGCTGCAGGAAGTCCTGCCAGCCGTGCTCGGGAGACCGCAGGACGTCCACGTCGTGGTCGAGTTCACCAACCAGCGCGTCGACGACGCCGTCGAGGAGGGCCTCGCGGCCCGGGACGTAGCGGTAGAGGGACATCGCCTCGACCCCGAGCCGCGCTCCGAGGCGTCGCATCGTCAGCGCGGCCAGGCCCTCCTCGTCGATGGATCGCAGGGCCGTGGACAGGATGCGCTCACGACTGAGCGGGACCCGGTCGGAAGGTCGTTCCTGCCCGTCGACCACCAGCTCGTCCACGTCGGGGAGGTGGCCCGGATCGGGTTGCTCGCTCCGCTGCGCCTCGGTGGGCCCACCGTCGTCAGGGTCTGCCGCCACGCCCCGATCCTGGCACCGCTGCTCCCGTTGCGCCTTCCCCCGGGGTCGGCAGCGGCCCGGACGGGTGTCGTACGGGCCTCACCCAGGCTGGCGCTCATCCAACTTACGGTGTAAGTCTCTTCCTGACCCGTCCGTCCAGGCCGGGCCGACGACGCCCGAGAGGACGGTCCCGTGCCGCAGGACACCACCAGCAGTTGGGCCGCGACCCCTGAGGGGAGCACCACGATGGCCGACGACGTGGTCGCCACCATCGCCGGCATCGCCGCCCGCGAGGTGCCGGGGGTGTTCGCCCTGGGCGGCAGCGCGGCCCGCGCCGCCGCCGCCGTGCGCGAGCGCACCCCCCGCAGCCGGTCGGATCTGACGACGGGTGTCCACGCGACGGTCGGCGAGACGCAGGCCGTGGTCGACGTCGTCGTCGTCGTGGAGTACGGCAGCGACGTCGTCGACGTCGCCGCCGGGGTGCGGCGCGAGGTGGCCGCCGCCGTCCGGCGGATGACCGACCTGACGGTCACCGAGGTCAACGTCACCGTCCGCGACCTGCACCTGCCCGTCGGGGGCGAGGACCCCGCCGAACAGGTCCGCTGACGACCGCCCCGCCACCCCGGCGCTGCACCACCACACCGAGGAGAACTCCGTGCCCTTCCTGATCGACACCGTCCTGCGGCGGTGGCTGCTCACCACCGTCGCCGTACCCCTCGTGGCCTCCGGGGCCCACCGCCTCGCCCGCCGCCTCGAGGCGCGACGCGGCGGCGCCACGTCCGCGCGCCGTCAGGGTCTGCTGCGGGGCCGACGGTGAGCGCGACGGGTCGTCGCGGCGCCTCCGCGCGCGCACTCCGGGCGGCTGACACGCCGGGCGCGGCCGAGGAACCGAGGCCGGCCGTGAAGTTGGCGGCCGAGGTGATCGGGACCTTCGTCCTCGTCCTGGGCGGGTGCGGGGCCGCCGTCCTCGCCGCCTCGACGACGACCACGGACGGCGCCGCCGTGGGCATCGGCTACCTGGGGATCGCCCTGGCCTTCGGACTGACGGTGCTCGTCATGGCCGCCGCGCTCGGAGGAGTGTCCGGCGGGCACTTCAACCCGGCCGTCAGCCTCGGCCTCGCGGTGGCGGGTCGCCTCCCGTGGCGGGACCTCCCGGGGTACGCGCTGGCGCAGGTCGTCGGCGCCGTCACCGGGGCGGCGGTCCTGTTCACCGTCGCCTCCGGGCGCCCGGGTTTCGACGCGGCGGCCTCGGGGTTCGCCACCAACGGCTACGGCGAGCGTTCCCCGGCCGGCTACTCCCTGCTCGCGGCGCTCGTGGTCGAGGTCGTCCTCACCGCCGTCTTCGTGCTGGTCGTCCTCGGCGCCACCGCACCCCGCGCACCGAAGGCCCTCGCCCCCGTGGCGATCGGGCTGGCCCTGACGCTGATCCACCTGGTGTCGATCCCGGTCGACAACACTTCGGTGAACCCCGCGCGCTCCCTCGGCCCGGCCCTCTTCGCGGGAGGACCGGCATTGCAGCAGCTCTGGCTGTTCGTCCTCGCCCCGCTGGTGGGCGCGGCGCTCGCCGGTGCCCTGCACGTGGGACTCTTCCGAACCCCCGGGCACCGCGACTGACCTGGTGAGGAAACCGGGTGCGCGACGGCAGGGCCGTGCTGCACGGTGGGCCCGTGACCGGCACCCCGCCCGACGAGACCGTTCTCACCGGCGGTGGCCGCAGCACCGTCACCCGGCGGGGTGACGCCGTCCTGCGCCCGGCGCGTCCCTGGTCGCGCAGCGTCGCGGCCCTGCTGCGCCACCTGGAGGACGTCGGGTTCGAGGGTTCTCCCCGCCTCGTCGGTGACGGTTTCGCCGCCGACGGGCGCGAGGCGGTCGAGTTCGTCCCGGGCGGGTTCGTGCACCCGCACGCCTGGTCCGACGACGGGACCGCCGCGGTCGGCGAACTCCTCCGCCGGCTGCACGAGGCGACGGCGACGTTCGTCCCCCCGCACGACGCGGAGTGGCAGCCCTGGTTCGGCCGGGACCTCGGGCGGACTCCCCGCGTCCTGGGGCACTGCGACACCGGACCGTGGAACATCGTCGCGAGGGACGGCCTCCCGGTGGTGCTGATCGACTGGGAGACAGCGGGTCCGGTCGACCCCCTGCTCGAACTCGCGCAGGCGGCGTGGCTCAACGCGCACCTCGTGGGCGACCGGGTCGCCGAGCTCCAGGGTCTCGGGTCGGTCGACGACCGCGCCCGAGGGTTGCGGCTGCTCGTCGACGGCTACGGGCTGGCGCGCACGCACCGTGAGGCCCTGCTGGACCACGTGATCACCGTGATCGTCGCGGACGCCCACACCCAGGCCGTGGAGGCCGACGTCACGCCGACGAGCACCGATCCGGCGCCGTTGTGGGCGATGGCGTGGCGCACGGCCAGCGCGGACTGGGTGCTGCGTCACCGTCGCCGGCTGCTCGCGGCTCTGGTGGACTGAGCCCGTGACGACGTCCTGGCGCATCGCGACCCACGCGGAGGAACCACTCGACCCCTCCGCGGTGCTCGCCCTCTTCGCGGCCGAGGGGTGGTGGCCCGAGCGCACCCCGTCGGCCGTGCGTGACGTCCTGGACCGCGGGCCTGCCGTCGCGGCCCGGGCCGGCCGGCGGGTGGTGGGGTTCGCCCGGGCGGTCTCCGACGGGGCGTTCCGCGCGTACGTCGAGGACGTCGTCGTCGACCGGGAGTTCCGCGGCCGCGGTCTCGCCCGGGAACTCCTGGACGCGTTGCTCGCGGAGCTCCCGGACGGTGCGACGACGAGCCTGTTCTGCGACCCGGAACTCGTCGAGCTCTACCGAGGGGCGGGTTTCTCCGACACCGGCCAGGTCGTGCTGCACCGGCGTCCCCGGGTCGAGTTCGTGCTGACCCACCCCACCGAGGCGGACGACGTCCTCACGGCGTACTACGAGGACATCGTCACCCGCTGGTACGGGCGGCCCGCGACGCCCGCCGAGGTGAGCCGGGCGATGGCGGAAGGTCCCAGCCACGACCTCACGGGTTCGACGGGCGCGCTGTTCGTGGTCCGTGACGGCTCGCGGGAACTCGGCTGCGGCGGGCTCCGCCACGTGGACGCGGACGTCGCGGAACTCACCCGGGTCTGGATCACCCCCGCCGCCAGGGGACGGGGTCTCGGCAGCCGGCTCGTTCGGCGCCTCGAGGGTTTCGCCGCGGAGAGCGGACGGACGAGAATCCGCCTCGACACCCGCGACGACCTCGTCGAGGCCCGGGCGATGTACGCCCGGCTCGGTTACGTCGACGTCGAACCCTTCAACGACGACCCGTACGCCCACCACTGGCTGGCCCGCGACCTGCCCTGAACGTCAGGTCGGGTTCAGGCTGGGTTCAGGCCTGGACGAAGGGCAGCAGGATCGCGTTGAGCTCCTCGGCGTGGGTCCAGCCGAGCCCGTGCGGAGCACCGTCGATCTCGTGGTAGTCGGCCTCGGGGAACGCGGCGTGGAACGGACGACCGGTGGCCTCGATCGGCAGGATCCGGTCCGCGGTGCCGTGCACGATGAGGGCGGGCTTCCCGCTGGCGCGCACCGCGGCGACGTCGGCGGTGAAGTCCTCGATCCAGCTCGGGACGACGGCGTAGGCGGCGACCGGGGCACTGCCGGCGGCGGTGTTCCAGCTGGCGTCCACGGCCTGCTGGGAGATGCGCGACCCGAGGTTCTCGTCGAGGTTGTAGAAGTTCGCGTAGAAGTCGGAGAACCAGGCGAAGCGGTCCTTCTTCGCCGAGGCCGCGATGTCGTCGAACACCGACTGCGGAACCCCCTGGCCGAGCATGCCGGGTTCGACGGAGGCGAGGAACGCGAACTTCGCGACGCGGTCGGCGCCGAAGAGCTTGGTGTAGCGGGCGAGTTCACCGGTGCCCATGGAGAACCCGACGAGGATGACGTCGTTGAGGTCCAGCGTGGTGAGGACGGCGTTCAGGTCGGCTGCGAAGGTGTCGTAGTCGTAGCCGGTGCCCACCTTGGAGGACCGGCCGAAACCGCGGCGGTCGTAGGTGATGACGCGGTACCCGGCGGCGAGCAGTTCGCGGCTCTGACGTTCCCAGGAAGAGCCGTCGAGCGGGTAGCCGTGGATGAGGACGACCGGCTGCCCCGTGCCGTGGTCCTCGTAGTACAGCTCGATGGAGGTCGAGTTCTCCTGGCCGACGGTGATGGTGCCCATGGTCGTCTCCTGTGGTCGAGCCGTTGAGAACGGTCGTTCTCTGGCGATGGCCCTACAGTAGAGAACGACGGTTCTCAGCGCAACCCCCCAGGAGGCACGAGATGACGACCGACACCGCAGCAGACCGCGACCGCATCGTGCAGGCCGCCGACCGGCTGTTCAACCGCAGCGGCGTGCAGGCCGTCGGGATGGACGCCGTCCGCGCGGAGTCCGGGGTGCCGCTCAAGCGCATCTACGCCGCCTTCCCGTCGAAGGACGCCCTCCTCCTCGCCGTCCTGCACCACCGCAGCGGCAGCTGGGACGCCGGCCTCGCCGGGGCGGCCGCCACCGCGACGACCCCTCGCGAACGCCTGCTCGCCGTCTACGACTTCCTCGACGAGTGGTTCCGCGGCAACGACTTCCGCGGCTGCGGGTTCATCAACGCCTTCGGTGAGCTGGGCGGCGTCTCCCCGGAGGTCGTCGACCTGGTGCGGGCGCAGAAGGCGTCCTTCCAGGCCTACGTGGCCGACCTCGTCGACGAGCTGGGCGCACCGCAGCTGCTCGCACCGCAACTCGCCCTCCTCGCCGAGGGCGCGCAGACGACCGCGGCGATCAGCGGCGACCCGGTCGCCGCGGCACACGCCCGCTCGGCCGCGGAGACCCTCATCGACGTCGCGCTGACGGGACGCTGAGCGGTGCCCCTCGACCTCGACGCCACCGATCACCGCATCGTCGAGCAGCTGCAGCTCGACGGCCGGATCTCCGTCGCCGACCTGGCCCGGACGATCAACCTCTCCGCCAGCGCCACCGCCGAACGGCTGCGCCGCCTCACCGAGGGGGGCGTGGTCACGGGCTACAGCGCGGTCGTCGACCCGCAGGCCCTCGGGTACGCGATCACGGCGTTCGTGCGGCTGGCCTACCCGACCGGCAACTACAAACCCTTCCACGCCGTCGTCGACACGACCCCGGAGATCGTCGAGGCGCACCACGTGACGGGCGCGGACTGCTTCATCGTCAAGGTCGTGGCCCGCTCGATGCCGGACCTGGAACGGATCGCCGGTCGGTTGGCGACGCTCGGTGGCATCACGACGAACGTCGTGTACTCGAGCCCGCTCCCGAGGCGCCGCCTGCCACCGGCCTGAGACCTCCCGCGCCGGACTCAGCGACCGGAGCCCCGAGCGTGCGGTGCGGGTGGGCCCTGCGGACCGAGAACCCGGTTGCGTCCGGCGCGCTTGGCTTCGTAGAGGCGGGCGTCGGCACGGGCCACGAGGTCGGACCAGGTCGTCAGCGACTCGGCGACGGTCGCGGCGAAACCGACGCTGACCGTGATGGGAATCCCTGCTGCAGAGGGGAACCAGTCGTGTTGCTCGATCCCGGACCGCAGCGTCTCCGCCGAGAGTTCGACGGCGCTGACGGACCACCCCTCCCACACGACGACGAACTCCTCACCGCCGAGGCGCGCGCAGAACTTCCCCGGGGCACCGTCGACGTAGTGCCGCAACAGGATCCCCAGCTCACGCAGGACGGCGTCACCGGCGTCGTGGGAACGTTCGTCGTTGACGCGTTTGAAGTGGTCGAGGTCCACGATGGCGACGGTGACGGGGCCGGGCCCGTCGAGCACCTCGCGGACGTGCTCCTCGACCGCGCGACGGTTGGGCAGGCCCGTGAGGGAGTCCGTGAGCGCGAGAGTGCGGAACCTGTCCCGGTCGCGTCGGGCGGTGGAGGCGTCGAACTGCACCTGGGCGAGCAGGGCTCGTGCGGCGTTCTGACGGTCCTTCAAGCGCACGTGCTCCCGGTGGAAGCGGACGTGCGCGCGGTAGGCCCCCTCCCAGTCGCCCGTCGTGGCGCGGTAGGTCGCGTCCGCCTCCTCGACCTCGGCAAGCACCCCCGGGAGGTGCCGCTCGGTCGCCAGGGTGCGGGCGGTCTGGAGCTGCTCGAACGCCGCCTCGGTCCGCTCGAGACCGATGAGGATCCGGAACGCCGTGAGGCGCGCGATGGGTTCGTGGTCGGCGCCGTTGTCGGGACAGCCCGGCTGGAACGCCTCGGTGATGGCCGACCAGGCCTCCTCGAACCGCCCCGCCCGCAGTTCGACCGTGGCGACGGTGTCGAGGTCGGCCATGCGCAGCGGGATCCCCGAGGCGGTGGCGACGCGGCGCATGCGTGCGGCCAGCCGGACGGCCTCGTCGACGTGCCCGACGTCGGCGTGCTCCCAGGCGGTGTTGTTCAGCGCGAAGAGTTCCAGCGCCGGGTCGTCCTCGCTCGCGGCGATCGCCAGGACCTCCGCGATGACGGCCTCGTGGGAGTCGACCGCACGGTCGAGGACGACGGTGAGCGCGAGGAGGTGCTCGGCGCGCAGCCAGGCCGGGGCGGCCGCGGGGAGGACCTCGACGGCGCGGATGGCGTGCCAGCGGGACTCGGCGACGTCTCCCGCCTGCAGGTGCAGCTGGAACCGCAGGAAGTGGGTGCGGGCGAGGAGTTCGTCGTCGCCGGTCTCCTCGGCGACCCGGACGGCGCTCTGCACGATCAGGCCGGCGGTCTCCACGTCGCCCGTCGTGCCGATGACGTCGGCCCGCACGAGGGCGGCGCGGACGGCGGCGACGCGGTCCCCCGCGGCCTCGGCCGCGGCCTCGATCGCCGCGGCGGCCTCGCCCTGGCCCAGCAGTTCGTACCCGCGGGCGCGCTCGAGCGCACGCACCTGGTCCACCAGGGGCGTGACGCGCACCGCGGGGATCGCCACGTCGTGGACATCGGCGTGTCCGGCGGCGACCCTGAGCCTTCAGCCCTCGAGGAAGTAGCGCCGCGCCCCGCCGACGGGCTCCAGGGTCAGGAACCGCTGCGGCAGGCCGGCCCTGGTCCGCAGCGCGGCGTAGCGTCCCAACGGGCCGTCGCAGGGTTCCACGACCCAGTCGCGGTCGGGGTGCTCGCGTTCGAAGGCGTCGACGTCGTCGAGCAGGTAGACGCCGCCGGCGCCCAGTTCCAGCTCGACGTCGTGCACCTCGAGCAGGACCGCGGCCGTGCTCGTCCCGGGCGCGGCCAGCAGCACGGAATCCCGGTCCGGGTGCCACAGCACCGTGAACCCGGACCGTTCGAAGCCGGTCAGCGCCTGCTTGAGGTTCGTCACCGGGTGCTTCTCGAACCCCAGCCTCACCGCACCACCCCTTCGTCGTGTGCGGTCATCCTGCCGCAGCCGGGAGGTGGTGTCCCAGAACTCCGGCGACAGTCGATCTGTCAAGACGTCGGTGACGGTTGCGGAGTCATCAGGTGCGGCCGCCCCGACAGCACGCACTCCGCGGGATGACGGTGCGTTCCGAGACGGGTGATGCCGATGATCGTCTGACACCACCTCCTCGTATCGCTACGGTCCGAAGATGCACACAGCAGCGATGGTCCGAGCTCTGCAGGTGGGAAGTGCCATCGCCTTGGGAGGTGGTCTGATCTTCGGCGCCATGCCCCTCCCGCTGCACAACTACGGTTGCACCTCCGCTTTCGCTGGCAACGTCAACGACAGCACTGATCTCTGGCCGGCGTGCTCTCAGCAACGTGCGGACCGGCAGAACCTGGTGCTCGAGCTGATCGTCGTCTCCCTCGGTCTCGCTGCTGGGGCTGAGACGTACTTGCGACTCACGCAGCAGGAGGTCGCACGGCGGGCCGAGGAAACGGCCGCACCGGCAGAGTGAGGCGTCCGCGGACCTTCTCGGCGATCGCTCGATCATCGCCACGATCGCGACGTCGCCGACCACCGGTGACACGCACAACGCGGGATGACCGTGAAGTCACCTGGCAGCATCGAACCGTGGAGCCGGACTACCTCGTGCGGGTCGCCGCCGAGCTGCGCGAGCTAGCCAGCCGGCTGGGTGGGCGTCTATCGGACGATGAGGACAGGCTGGTGGAGGAGTACGTCAGCGTGAACGAGCTCGGCCTCGCCCTCGAGTCCCTGGTCGATGCACTTGCTGAGGCAGAGCAACCCGTCTCCGCCGATGAGCGAGCGACCATGTTGGCCCTGGCCGGTCCGATGGGCTTGGAGGACGAGGTCACCCGAGCCCTCGTCTTCTGTCCGTTGTCCTGAGGCTTGCTGGCTCCTGAAGACTGAGACTCGTTGCCCTGCAGGACAGCGCTATCGCGCGCATCGCGGGATGACCGTCAAGGGCCACCGGCATCGGAGGCGACGCAGCGACACCATCGCCTACGCCCTGCGCAGGCAGTCGATCGCGGCTCGGACCTCATCACCCGCGCGGGGCATGGCCATGGTGATGAGCAGGCGCAGACCGCTGTCCTCCTGCCCGCCCGCCGGCGATGCGCAGGTCCAGAAGAATTCCAACGTCTCGCTCAACGGCTCCTCGTCGTGCCAGGTGGTCATCACCAGGCCGCGGTCGGGGTTGAATTCAGGAGCGGACTCGGGCGCGCCGGCACGGTCTCGATCGTCGAGGTGGAGGTCCAGGTCGACGATGTCGGCGTCGACGATGTCGTGGACGCGTTCGCAGTCCGGGCCCCAGGCGCTGAAGTAGTGCATGCCGGTGCGCAACGCGGTCTTGGACAGGGCGCTGATGTCCTCAACGGGTAGGGACCGGGCGTCGCAGGCCAGGAGGAGGGCGTAGCTGGATCCGGTGGGGCTGAGCTCATGCAAGACCTCGGCCGCTGCGGTCAGGGTGTTCACCTCGGCCAGCACCAGTTCGGCGTCGATCCCAGTGCTGGTCGTGCCGGTGAGCACCTGCTGGGTGGGCATGGAGCGAAGGCTAAGCCTGCCCGGGTGGGGGTGGTCGCCGTGGCCGCGCTCATCGGCAGGATGACTGTGAGGTTCCTTGAGAGCCGATCCGCCCTGCTCACCACGTGCCAGCATGTCGACGTGACGATCGAGAACGGTCAGCTCGTCCTTGAGCGGCCGACGCCCGCTCACCGCGATCTCCTGCGCAGCTACGTCATCGAGGTGGACGGCCAGCGGCAGGGTCGGCTGCGACCAGGACGCGAGCTCCGCATCACCATGCCCGCAGGGCGACACCGCGTTCAGGCGCGGATCGACTGGTCCGGTAGCGATGTCACCGAGGTCGATGTCACAGCCGGCGCGGAGGTCCGGTTGGTCGTCGAACCGACTGGCACTGCTCTCGCGTTCTGGCAAGCCTTCACGCGATCTGGCTACCTGCGGCTTCGACAGGTCTGACAACAGCCACCACGGGATGTTCTGAGGGCGCCTTCACCCGGTGGCTCAACGGCAGTTGGATCAGTGTTCCGCTCATCCGCGCTTCGGCAAGACCGCGACGTCGCCGGCCCCAGCAACAGCGCGCACAACGCGGGATGACCGGACGTGTCCGAAGCGAAGGAGCTGTGCATGAGGGCAAGATCGCCGGTTGACGCGTGCTGCCCCTGCCATGGTGAGGACGTGCAGGTCGTGTCGGGGCAAGGGGCTGACCCGTGGGATTGATCAACACTGTCGGTCCGGGACTGGTGGCCCTGGGCGTTCTGGGGTTGCCGGTGCTAGCTGCCGTTCGATGGCGCTGCTGGAGCGTGTGGGCGGTAGGGCTGTACCTGCTCAGCGTGGGGTTGCTGGTGGTGTGGACGGCGAAGAGCGCGGTGATCGCGGACAGCAGCTACGACAACCCTCCGGCGTGGCCGGCTCTGCCGTGGATGCTGGCTGCGGTCGTGGCCGCGGGGGTCACCGGGGCGGTGCTGTGGGCTCGTCGGGGGCGTGGGCGGACGTCCTGGCCAGCGGGATGACCGTGACGTCGACCGGTCAAGGCACAGTGACGGTCATGAGCGAAGCGGTAGGGGTGGACTTCGGGACCCTGGACGCGCTGCCGCTGCCGCCTGGGCTGCAGGTCCTGCTGCAGTCCTTCCGCCCCGGCCGCGCGCACACTCCCTCCTATCCCGGCTCGCTGGCGCAGCTGTACCACCGTCACGAACGCGAACAGACGCAGCAGGTTCTGGGTTTTCCGCTGCCGAGGCTGTCCGCGTTGCTCGAAGCCGGGCAGGTGGAACTGGTAGCCACCGCAGGTGTCGCAGAGGTGGTCGCACCAGGTGCGCGGGGCGGGAGTGGTCCGGTCACGGTGCTGTACCTGCCGGACGAGGAAGTGCTGCAGTCGTCCCTTGAGGAAGCACAGGAGCGTGGGCTGAGCACGGTGGAAGTGGACTACGGGGTGCCCTGGCCGGAGACGCGGCCGGAGACGCTGCGTTCACCGGGCAGCGGAGACGCCACGATGATCGATGTGCGCGGGCAGCATGTGGGGGTCCAGCACGCGCGGAGAGGACGGACCCGCTTGGCCTGGCAGCAACGGTTGGGCGAGGTCGAGTGCAACGTCGCGGTGCATCTGCCGCACCCGCCTGTGCCGGCGGTCGAGCTTTTGGTGCGGTGCGACATCCCGAGCGCGTCACACCCGTGACTTCACCCGCAGCGCGGGATGACCGGATGGTGGCATCACCGGTACTACCCGGGTAGCATCGCTGCGTGAAGCTCAGCATCAGCCTCTCCGAAGCCGACGTCGCCGCCCTCGACGAACACGTCCGCGCGGCCGGTCTGCCGTCTCGATCCGCCGCGGTCCAGCGGGCCGTCCGGGCACTGACCCACCAGCAGTTGGAGCAGGACTACGCCGCCGCGTGGAAGGACTGGGACGACTCCGGGGACCGTGAGGTGTGGGAAGGCGCCGGTACCGACGGACTGCGCTGATGCGCCGCGGGGAGGTTCGCCTCGTCGATTTCGACCCGGTCCAGGGCAGCGAGGCGAACAAGCGCCGACCGGCGGTCGTGGTCAGCAACGACCGGGCCAACGCGGTCGCCGAGCGTTTGGGGCGAGGAGTGGTCACCGTGGTCCCGGTGACCAGCAACACGGCCAGGGTGTTTCCCTTCCAGGTGTTGCTCGCGGCAGAGGACACCGGACTGCACCTCGACTCCAAGGCTCAAGCCGAGCAGGTCCGCGCTGTGTCAGTCGATCGCCTGGGGCCGGCGCTGGGGCGGTTGCCGTTCGAGGCGTTGGACGCCCTCGACGACGCCTTGCGGCTGCACCTGGATCTCTGAGGCTGGCGACGAAGACGACCTCCATCACGGGATGACCGTGAACATGGCGGGCGTTGTGCAGCGCTCACCCCGACGGCAAGACTGCCCGGATGCCTCTCCCCACGAGCGTGGCCTCCGCCTTGGCCGCACTCGTTCCCCACGACGCGCTGAGCAACGCCTTCGGAGGAGGCAGCCGGAACCCAGGCAGCTTGTCCTGGCACCACGAACTCATCAACGAACCAGAAGCGGCGACGCTGCTGGGCGCTGCGGTGCCCACCCTGCCCATCCTGCGGGCGCCTGAGGTGGTGGAACGCATCTCCGTCCATCGGGGCCTACCCACCGAGTCGCTGCAGTCTCAGCTCGCCGCGGGGTTCCTGCTGCTGCACGTGCGCGTCACCTACCTTCCCGGGGAGCAGGCGTGGGAGCGGGCGCTCACGTGGCCGGTGCTGCGCCGGGGTGGCTCGGTCCTGGACATCCGCGAACAGGACCCCGATCCGCAGCGGCGCCGGCCCTGGCCGCAGCGGGTAGCCAGTAGCCGTGACGCCGGCAGTGGGGACTACACCGTGGTCACGGTGGAGGGGGTGGAGGTGGGGGTTCAGGTCGATACCTCTGGTGTGGTCCACCTGTCGTGGCTGGTCTCGCGTGGGGATCGGGTGCTGCTGGTGGGGTTGCTGACGCGTCGGGGTCCGCGGGCTGCGGTGGAGCTGGTCGCTGACGGTGGGTTGCTGGGCTGAGGGGTGATCGGGACCCGTCCGGATTGCGGGGATGTGCGGGTGTTCTTCGCGCTCGCTCTGCATCCGGTCATCGTCAAAGGCGTGACGTCGCCAGCCGACGGCGGGCGGCCGGACAGCGGGATGACCGTGAATTCGACTGAGGGTGTCCACGCGCAGCCGGCGATGTCGGAGCGGTCGTCTCTCGCCTCTGCACTCGCACGCGACGGTGTCCCACCTCAAGCGCGAGGCGGCAGCGGGCGACGCCCGATGACCACGGATCGCACGGGCTCAGGCCATGACCCCTCCAAGGAGGGACAGCCTTGCCCTGGCCCGGTCGGGCGGGGAGCCCTAACGTGATCACGCCCAGGAAATTTCGGGCCGGTGTGCCTGGGTAGCGGCCCGCACCCGTTGAGCATTGGAGACGCCATGCCCAGTGAACCCTCGATCGAGACCCAGCAGACCCCGCAGACCGCGCGGAGGACGCAGCGGGGGGTGGCGCTGGTCACCTTCGTGGTGGTGATGGCTGTGCTCACAGTCGTCTTCGGGATGCTCTTCGACAGCTATCTGCTGGGGATCGGCCCTGCGTTGATCATGGCGGGTGCGATCACGGGTGGCGGGGTGTTCGCCCGCCGGCGCCGCTAGGTAGGGCGACACCTCTCCGTTTCGGTTCGCTCGTCTTCCTGCACCCGCTTCGCGGGGATGTGCGGGTGATCTTCGCGCTCGACCTGCCCCCGAACATCGGCAAGAGCGCGACATCACCGACCGACGACGATCACCCGTATCGCGGGATGACCGTGACGTCGGTGCAGCGGGGCGACCCCCGTCGTGGGGGAAGACGTGGGTGCGCCGATCTGGTCGCCCGGGTGACCAGATCGGTTCACCCACGGGTGACCTCATGTGGTGACAGCGGTGGGTGCGACGGTCAGGGCTGAACGCCCGAACATCGGCATGTGCGGAAGATCGCTGGGCACGGTCGAGGGCTTCGACGTTCCGGTACTCGCGGGCTGGGGCATGGTTTCTGCGGGTGGTCACCTCCGGCTGGTGCTGAACGCAGGGCGGTGCGGGGGTGCACGCCCAGGTTCTGCCGGTGCAGGAATCGGCGGTGGGAGAACGTGCGCCGTGCGATGTGGTGACCGAGGCGGTTCTCGCTGGCAGGATCGTGCTGTGCCTCGTCGGTGGACGGTGTCCTGTGCGCGGCGGCTGGCCCGCGCCGGTGCACGGCCTGGTCCGCGATCTGGTCTGCGCCGACGTCGCGGGCGGGGCCGGGGGTTGGGGCGTGAGGTGGGTCGGCGGGCGCTGATCTTCACGATCGCCGCGGTGATCGCCTTCCCGGTCGCACTGGGGGGTTTGTTCTTCAGGGCACCGGGGCAGGAGCGGGTGCGAGCATCGCATCCGCCTGGCGTAGTGGTTCACGACTGTGAGGTCACTGAGGTCAGCGTGGTGCAACTCAGTGCCCGGCTGAGCCAGGTGCCGGCTGGGTCATCGCCGCAGTCGTCGACCACAGTGGTGACAGGACTGGCGGATGTGGTGCTCACAGCGCGGATCGCGGACGCGGACGCGGCTCTGCAGGTGGGGCCGCAGGTGGCGGTGCTGCTGCGTCCGTGTGAGGCGGCGGCGATCGGGGTGGGCCTTTCGGTGCCGCGCGGCGTTGGGGATGTGGACGGGAGCAGGCACGACCCGTCGGCCGCTGCGGGATTGGTGGTGCAGGGCCTGTCACGGCGGGTGCACGCTGGAGAGGCCAGTTTGTACCTCAGTGACCCCTCGCAGGTGCGGTGCCGGGACGGTGGTGTGTGCGGGACGTGGACGGGCTGGTGCCTGACGCTGGAGTCGGCCGGTTCTGGGCAGGTGAGTTTCTCGGTGCCAGTGCGGTGGGGCGCGCGAAGTCGTGACCTGACTGGTCCGGGTGGTTGGGGTGTCCTCGACGTGACCGTCTGGGTCAAGGGAGGGTGAGCACCGGTACGGGCGCCGGGGCTTCTGTCGGTGCCGTCGAGCCTGTGCAGGCGCACCTCCTCGCGGCATGAACCGCGACGTCGACATCACGGAACGATCATGGGGTCGCCAACCAAGATCGTGGTGGTTCCTTCGTTCCCTGCTCCGTGACGTGTAGTCGTTGCCATGATCTGGGCATGGCTGGTCTCAGCGCAGATCACCCGTGGTCCGATGCCGACGCGGGGAGGTTCTCCGAGGTGGAGCGGCGGGTCGCGCTGCTGCAGATGTCGGCCTCCATGACCCTTGGCCTAGCGGTGGTGGTCGCCTTCATCGGGGCACTTCTGTTGTCCCGAGCTGAGACGACGGTCGATACCTCGATCTGGCCCGGGGTGGTGACCTCGGCACTGGGTTTGGTGTTGGTCGTCTGGGCGGGTTTCTCGGCCACTGCCTACTGGGCATGCACAGCGTTGTCGGGATCGGAGTCGGAGTGAGTCAGGGCGCAGGTCTCGCCCGTAGTGAGTGTTCAGTGACGGAGTTGCAGGATGACCGTGACGTCACGTGCAGCGAGGGATGACCGTGACGTCGAGTGCGGAGCAGGACTGCCGTCGCTACGACGTAGCGGTAGGGCGGACCCACCGGACCTCGCGCACGCCGTTCTCGCTCTTGCTTCGCCCGTCGGGGCAGACCCATGCGCTGCTAGCCTGCGCCCAGCACCCCGAGCTGGCAGTAGCGGTGGCTGAGTCCGGCGTAGTCGCACTCCGGTGGGTAGTCGTCGAACCCCCGCAGGTCGCCCTCACCGGAGGCGAGGGCGACCGCATTCAGCACCGCGCCACTGATCGTCTCGCGGCCGGTGTTGGTGACCGTGAACTGCGACACGACCGCCTCCCCGGCACGCACCTCGGGACTGACACTCAGGTCCACCCGCAGTGGTGGCGCGATGACCCCCGTGCTCGGACTCCAGAGCAACGTCCCGCCTTGGAAGTCCTGCGCCACCTCACCGCTGAGCCCAGCTTCCTCGGTGATGGGGCGCTCCTCGCTGAGGGGGTAGCCCAGCCAGGAGCGCTCCCAGCCCTGACTGGCGTAGTAGGTGAAGAAGTCGCCGTGCACTGCGTGGGCGCCGGTGGTGGGGCTCCAGTAGATCGGGGCGCGCTCGAAGTGGTCGAAGGTCCCCGCCTTGGTGGGGGTGGGAAGTTCGTCGGTCAGTGGTGCACCGGGTTGGAAGGCGCCCAGGTCGGCGCGCAGGTGCAGCCACTCCTGTTCGATCGCCCCGTGCACATCGCGGGGGCCCTGCGGTCCTGGGTAGGTCGTGGCGTGCGCAGTTCCCGTTCCGCACGCGAACGCAGCAGCGGCCGCCACCGCTGCCAGGGTTGTGGTCACTGCCGTGCGCGGTGTTGTCGTCTGCATGTCGTCACTCCTTCAACCCGCTCGTTCGTCATCACCGTCCGGGTTTCTCACCCCGTCGATCTGGAGCGGCCGGGTCGATCTGGGGCGGAGAACCTGCACGAGGCGGCCAGCGAGAGAACACACGAGCCCTCCCTGCCCGGTTGAGGTGGGACACGAGCGGGAGCCACCGCCCCGGGCATCCCTTGCGGCGGGGTTCGGCGTCTCAGGAGCACATCGCCTCAACCGCCGCTCCTGCTGACCGCGAGGGGTGCCGCCCGCTCGTGCGTCCCGTCCAGCGGGGTGCATCGCGCCGCCGTCCGCTCATCGTGCGAGTGGACGGCGACGACGTCACGACACTGCCCGGATGCGCTGCTCCGAACGGACTGAGTTGCTGGTGGGCCGGTGTCCCCGTGCCGGCTCAGATCGCCAGGATCGTGTCCAACGGTTTCGTCACCTGCGCCAGTTTCGGCCCCGACGTTCCCAGTTCCCCGGGCCAGCGCGTCACCGTCACCGAGCCGGCGTGGAAACCCGTCCATCCCGGCGTGGTGCCGGCGGCGCAGCCCAGCACCCAGGGGTACTGGATCTGGTTGGCGTAGATCATCCGGGAGAAGTCGACGTCGACCTGCTGCCGCGTCACGCCCGCTGCGACCGAGCTCATCCCGTCGAAGAACTTGCCGCCGTAGTTCGGCACGTCGCGACCGACGGTGGAGGTCGTCACGAACCGTTCGCCGCCCTCCGTCAAGGACCCGTCAGCGGCGAAGCAACCGGCGTAGGCGTCGCCGGTGACGCTCGTCGTCAACAGCGTGGGACCGGGCGACTTCGCCATCTGCACCAGGAAACCCCCGGCGGGGGTCTGCACGCTCAACCCCGCCGCGACGTCGAAGGTGACGCTCCGGGTGTTGTTGTCCTCCCGGGCCTCCTTGATGCGGGCTGCGTCGTCGACGAAGGCCCGCAGGGTGTGTCGGCCGGCGGTGGCCTGCCAGGTGGGGGAGGCGGTCGGTCCGCTGTTGGCGGTGACCTTGACCGATTGCCCAGGCTGGATGGCGGAGGTCGTGGTGTCGGACCACGTCTGCAGCTTGCCGTCGACGGCGAAGGCCACTCCGTTGATGACACCTTCCGGGGTCGGGGACTTGCCCTTGTTCGTGATGGTCGCGGTGAAGCGGACCTGCTGTCCCGCCACCGCCTGCACCGGAGCCCACTGGGTGGAGGTGACGACCAGGTCGGGTCCGGTGGTCGCGGCATCAGCGGTCGCGGGGAGGGCCACGGCGGCCACGAACGCGGCCCTCACCACCACCGCCGCCACCGCCGCCTTCTTCCTCGTCCTCACCTGCACCGCCGCGGTGCGGTGGGTGACGCGGTCGCGTCCTCGTCCGTGTCCTCGCCGAGACGGTTCCGGCGGTGTGACGGCAGGCTGGAACTGGTCGTTCACGTGGTGTCCCCCACCGGTTCTCGGATCCCGCAAGCGCGTGACCACGGGACGAGGTAGCCCCGGTCCGCTCCCGGTGAGTGATCTTCGCGGAATCGACCCGTGACGACAGTTCAGCGGCGGAGCCCACACCGCGCGCAGGTTCTCCGGGCAACACCAGGCCCTTCGGACGGCAGCAGGACCGCAACGTCACGATGCTGCTGTGGATCGCCGCGTCTCGCGGGACGACCGTGCGTTCGTGGCGGTGACTTCGTAGGCTGGGCCGGTGCCTGAGCTGACGACGGAGCGGTTGGTGCTGCGCACCTTCACCGCGGAGGACTTCGAGGCGGTGCACGCCTACGCCGCTGATCCGGAGGTGTGCCGTCACGTGTCCTGGGGGCCGAACACCGTGGAGCAGACCCGCGCCTTCCTGGAGGAGATGGTCACCGCCGGCGGACTGGAGGACCGGTCCTCCTTCACCTGGGCGGTCACGGTCGCCGGCGCCGTCGTGGGTGCGTGTTCGGTGACGGTGAGCAGCGCCGAACACCGCCGTGGCGAGATGGGGTACGCCTTGGCGCGGACGGCGTGGGGTCACGGGTACGCCACCGAGGCGGCGGCCGTGGTGCTGGAGTTCGCGCAGACGAGGCTGGGTCTGGCGCGGGTGGAGGCGACGTGCCGGCCGGGCAACGCGGCCTCAGCCGGTGTGCTGCGCAAGATCGGCATGCAGCAGGAGGCGCTGATGCGCAGCCACCTGCTCATCCGCGGGCGGCGCGAGGACAGTCTGCTGTTCGCTGCAGTCAGCTGAGACGCCAGGAACCCCTCGTCCTCGAGGGGAAGCCGGGCCGGTCGGCGTCGAGGTGACCATGGTGCTGCAGAACCCCTGAGGCGTCGGTCCAGTCGATGAGGACGCGTTCCTCGTCGCCGGCGACGAGGAAGCCAGGACGACTGGGCTGCACCAGCGGAGGTGGAGGTTGCGGGGCCACTCCTGCAGGCGGGGGGTGGGCGCGGGGGGTCGGTGTGTGGTTCACCGGTGATCTCCTTGCCGTCCCGGTCCGGTCGGGCAGCGCGCGCACCGCGGGACGACCGGCGGACCGGGCTCGCACCTCAGGAACTGCGGCGTTCGCCGACGCCTGAGCCGGCTGAGCGCAGCCGCTCGTTGTGAGTCTCGGTCGCCGCGACCACTCCGGTCAGGAGACGTTCCACCTGCTCCAGGGCGACGTCGTCGTAGTCGTCCAGCACGTCGTCCAGCGCGTGGCCGGTGCGTTCGAAGAAGGCGGTGGTCGCAGCACGGGCGGCAGGGGTCAGGCGGAGTCGGATGATCCGGCGGTCGGTGTCCTCCCGGTTGCGGACCACCATCCCCGCGTCCTCGAGGCGGTTGAGCAAGCTGGCGGTGGCACCGGAGGTGAGCCCGATGCGCTCCGCCAACCGCGCCGGCGTCAAGGGCGTCCCACCGGCCTCTGCCCACAGCACCTCCGCCACGGCCACCGCGTCGCTGCCGTGGACCCCGAGCGCCCGCGCCAGGTGACGGGTCAGCTCGATGTGGGTGTCGGTGTAGGCGCGCAGCAACTGCAGCACCCGCGCACGTCGCCCCGGCGCGAACAGGGTGTCCGCCCGGTCGTTCGCGCGTGCCATGTCCCCGAGGTTACTCCGCCGTGCAGTACCTTGAGCGTGAAGGTACTTGATGGTCAAGCAATCGAGGAGATGATGGCGATGGGAACGGACGTCCAGACCCGAGTGCTGGTGACCGGAGGCAGCATCGCCGGGCCCGCGGTGGCCCACGAGCTGTGGCGGTCCGGCTTCACGCCGACCCTGCTGGAACGAGCACCACGACCCCGCACCGCCGGCCAGAACGTCGACGTTCGCGGTCCGGCGCGGGAGGTGCTGCGCCGGACGGGGTTGTACGAGGCGGTGGCCGCCGCGGGGACCAGAGAGGTCGGCACGCGGTTCCTGCGACCCGACGGCTCGGCCTACGCCTCCTTCCCCGTCCGCGATCACCCCCACCGCCCCGGGGTCGACCGCGCCGGGGACGGGCCCACCGCGGAACTGGAGATCCTGCGCGGCCGGCTCTCGCAGCTGCTGCTGGGAGCCACCGGCGGGGACGTCGAACACCGCTACGGCGAACACCTCGTCCACGTCGAGCACGACGCTCCCGGCGGGGGCGTCGACGTCGTCACCTCCCGTGGATCACGGGAGCACTACGACCTGCTCGTCGTCGCGGAAGGCAAACGCTCGGCGACCCGCGACCTCGTCTTCACCGACGGCGGGCGCAGCGAGGTCACCTGCACCGACCGGGGCCAGTACGTCGGCTACGGCAGGATCGAACCCAGCGGCGACGACGACCAGTGGTGGCGGTGGCTGACGGCTCCCGGTGGTCGCATCGTCTCCCTGCGCCCCGACGACGTCGGGACCACGCGCGCGACGCTGGCCTTCACGGCACCACCGATGGGCCTCCACCGCCTCGGTGTCGAGGCTCAGCTCACGGTGCTGCGCGAGCGGTTCGCCGACGTGGGCTGGCAGACGCAGCGCGTCCTCGACGGGTTCGCCGCCGCTCCGGAGGAGTTCTACCTCGAACGTGCCGAGCAGGTGCGCGCTCCGCGCTGGTCGCGCGGGCGGGTGGTCCTGCTCGGGGACACCGCGTGGGGCGGGCCGACAGGCATGGGGACCAGCCTGGCCCTGCTGGCCGCTCACGTGCTGGCCGGCGAGCTGGCGCTCGAGCGTGACCGGGCACTGTCCCGGGGAGCTTCGGTGGAGCCCGAACGAGCTCTCGCCGCCTACGAGCAGCGGCTCCGCTCCTACGTGGACGAGACCCAGCGGGTGAGGCCGGGGATCCCGGCACTGGCCTGCCCGAAGAGCCACTGGGGTCTGGCTCTCCTGCACGGGGCCCACCGCCTGGCCGCCACCCCCTTGCTGCGCGGAGCGGCCGAACGCGCCCTGCTCGCCTCCACCTCGGACACCGTCGAACTACCGGACTACCGATCAGCGACCAGCCGGGCATCGTGACGTCCGTGACCGTGGAGCGGGGGCAGAGGCGGGACGAGTCACCACCGAGGCGGCTGGAAGCACCACCGGTGTCCTGCGCCCCGACACGGCCGCAGCCAGGAAGGGCGTGCATCGTTCGAACACCTGTGCGAACATGGTCTCGGGTCGGCCGGACGGTGTGGGGAAGCTCCGCTCGGCCGACCCACCCTGTGGAGCGCCGGGTCACCCTCCCTCCGCCGGATCTTCACCCTCCGACGGCACCCGTGCACTCGCGGATCCGCACCCGGGCGTGCGACGGTTGAACCGTCCGAGACCCCGCCCCGCGAGATCCCGGGAGACCCGTGAGCTCCACCCTGAGCACGACCACCCCCCTGCGCCGGCGCGACGTCATCGGCCTACCCGTGGCCCTCGCGCTCCTCGGCGGAGCCGCCGCCTGGGTCCTCGAGGGACCCCACGCCGCCGCGGCCCTCGTGACGCTCGCCGCGTACGAGGTCGCCCTCAGCGTCGACAACGCGGTACCGATGGCCGGGGTCGCCGGCCGGCTGCACCCGAGGATGCGTCAGGTGTTCCTGACCGCCGGGCTGTTCGTCGGCGTCGTCGTCATGCGGTTGTTCGTCCCCCCGGTGGCGGTGGCGACGGCCGGGGGCGAGGACGTGGCGGAGACGACGACGGCGATGGTCGCAGACCCGTCGCACTACGCCGCCGACCTCGCCGGTGTCCGTCCGGGGCTCGCCGCCTTCGGCGGGGTGTTCCTGTGGATGGTGTTCACCGAGTACCTGTTCAACTGCGAACGCAAGGACCGGCCGTTGTGGATCGCGCCGCTGGAGCGGCCGTTCTTCCGCCTGGCCCGGCCGCGACTCGTGCAGTTCTGCACCGCGGCCGTCCTGGCCGGCGGCGCGATCGCCTGGGCCCCGACGGGGAACCGCACGACGGTGGCCGTCGCCGGCGCTCTCGGGATCGCCGGGTACGCCCTGGTGAAGGCCGGGGCGCGGCACGTGTGGACGCACGCGGCGGCCGTCGTCGTCGAGCGCGCGCTCGCGGTGTTCCTGCTGCTGGAGATCCTGGACGGGACGTACTCCTTCAGCGACACCGGAGCGGGGCTCCCGGCCTGGGAGCGGCTCGTGATCGCCGTCGTCGGGGTCAGCATCGGGGCGGTGTTCCTCGTGCGGCTGACGCGTCGCCTCGACTCCGGGGAGGCGCTGAAGCGCTACGAGCACCTCCCCGCCGGAGCCGCCTACGTGCTGGGCGTCCTCGGTGTGCTGCTGTGGGTCTCGCTGGTCGCGCCCATCCCGGGACTGCTCGCCGGCTGGTTCGGCGCGGTCGTCATCGGGACCTCGCTGCTCACCTCGCTGGTCCACAACCGGCGCCGCGGTCGCACGGTCAGTGGGTCAGCAGTGCCTTCGCCACGGCGACCCCGGCGCTGACCGCTGCGAGGACGATCCCGCCCCACAGCGCCGTGGCGGAGGGGTCGCGACCGCTGAGTCGCTCGGTCACCACCCCCGTGATCGCCAACCGCAGCACGACGAAGGCGATGCCGATCCACAGCGCCAGCTGGGCCGGGAGGATCTCGAGGGTCCCCAGCAGCACCAGGAGGACGGGGATCACCCCCGACGTCGCGATCGGGGTGGCGTCCCGCAGCTCCTCCGCGAGCTCCTCCCGGGGCCTGCCCGGGAGGTGGTCGGGGCGGACGCGTTCGGAGACGAGGTCCGCGGCGATGTGGGCGATGAACGTCGCGACCGCGGTCGCGGCGACGGCGATCGCCGCGTGCCCGGTCTCGACGGCACGGGAGTCCACGGCGACGAGCGCCCCGAGCACCGTGATGTTGCCGTAGACGAACGCCGAGGTGCGGTGCCGGGCGCGGACGACGTCGAGCCCACCGTCGCGACGGTGCCGGAAGCTGGCCATCGCGGCAGCCTAGGGCGATGAGTCCGCGGCCCCCGACGAGTCCCTCCACCGTGCACACCACGCTGACCCACGACCCTGTCGTCGTCGATCGCCCGGCGCAGCCCTACCTCGGGACCCGCCGCCCGGTGACCATGGCGACCATCCCTGAGATCGCCGACCGCCTCGGCGATCTCGTCGCGGCGGTCCTGGCCGCGGGGCGGGTGACCGCCGGGGCCCCGTTCCTGCGCTACCTGGTGATCGACATGGACGCGACCCTGCTCGTCGAGGCCGGGGTACCCCTCGACGAACCCCTCGGGGTGCAGGCCGGTGACGTCTACGACGGCGAACTCCCGGCCGGTCGCTTCGTCACCGTCACCCACGTCGGCCACCCCGACACCCTCGTCGGTGCCACGGGGGACCTGTTGCGCTGGGCCGACTCCCAGGATCTCACGTTCGACCGCCGACCGGGCCCGGACGGGGACGTGTGGGGGTGCCGGCTGGAGAACTACCTGACGAACCCCGCCCAGGAACCGGACACGGGCCGTTGGGAGACCGAGCTCGCCTTCCGGTTGGCCTGAGTCGAGGGTTCCGCGTGCGGTGGCGGTGACCACCGGCGGGCCGCAACGACGAGCGCCACCACAGCGGACGCGGTGGTGGCGGACGGACGACGTGGCTCGCTGCAGGCGACGGACGGGCCGCCGGCGACCCCTCCCCCGCAGGCGCGGCGTCTGGTGGTCAGCCCCCCGACCACCAGACGCGACACCGCGTTTCCCCCCTGAGACCAGACGTCGCTCGCAGGCCCCCCGGCCTCCGAGCCCCGCTCCCCCCGGACTCAGGGGCCTTATCGGCGTCACCCGTTCGGGCGTTACAGATCTGCCGGAGAAGTTTCCGGGCGCTTCACCAGCGGTCGTGCACGTGCTCGGCGACGAGGTCGCGGTAGACCTCCTGGACGGCGTCGAGCTGGGCGGCGGTGGGCGCCGCGACGTCGGCCGCCGCGGCGTTCGCGCGGGCCTGCTCGGGGTTGCGCGCACCGGGGATGACGACGCTGACCCCGGGCTGCTCGACGATCCAGCGCAGCGTGAAGGCGGCGAGGGGGACGTCCCCGGCGACCCCGGCCAGCCGCTTGGCCGCCTGGACCCCGGCCCCGAGCGGGACCCCGGCGAAGGTCTCCCCGACGTCGAAGGCCTCGCCGTTCCGGTTGAAGGTGCGGTGGTCGTCGGCGGCGAAGGTCGAGTTCTCGTCGATCTTGCCCGTCAGCAGGCCCGAAGCCAGCGGCACCCGGACGACGACGCCCACGCCGGCCTCGGCCGCGGCGGGCAGGAACTCGGCGACGGGCTTGAGCCGCAACGGGTTGAGGATGATCTGCACGCTCGCCACGTTGGGGCGGGCGACCGCGTCGAGACCCTCGGCGACGGTCTCGACGGAGACGCCGTAGGCGCGGGTGCGGCCCTCGGCCACGAGGGTGTCCAGCGCCTCGTAGACCGCGTCGGTCGTGAGGACGGGCGGCGGCGGGCAGTGCAGCTGGACGAGGTCGAGGGTGTCGACACCGAGGTTCTCGCGACTGCGGTCGTTCCAGGCCCGGAAGGCGTCCAGCGTGTAGGCGGAGGCGTCGTGCGGGTCGGCCCGCCGGCCCATCTTCGTGGCGACGAACACGCCCTCGGGTGCCGTCGGCAGGAAGCGGCCGAGCAGCTTCTCGCTGCGACCGTCCCCGTAGACGTCGGCGGTGTCGAAGAAGGTCACGCCGGCGTCCGCCGCGGCCTGCAGCGTCTCCAGCGCCGCGTCCTCGGCGACGTCGCCCCAGCTCCCGCCGATCTGCCAGCAACCCATCCCGATCGCCCCGACCCTGCGGCCGGTCCTGCCCAACACCCTGGTCAATCCCATCGTCTGCACAGCGTGAGACTACGAGCGGAGGACGCCGAGCACTCCCTGGAACGGCTCAGGGGCCGAGGGCTGCGGTGACCACGCCCAGGGCTGCTCGCGCGACGTCGTCGTCCTCCCCCGCCCACAGCTCCTCGACCCACGGCCCCGCGAACAACCCGACGAGGGTGGGCCGCCCGTCCGCCTCCGTGGCGTCGAGCCACTCGCTGACGGACCCGGCCCCCGGCCCGTGGACGCGGTAGTAGCCGGCCGCGTGCTCGGGCCAGAAGCGCCGGTCGAGGCGCAGCACCACCTTCTCCACCCGTCCGGTGGGCAACCGCGCCAGCGCGTCCCGGTGCCCGCCCGGCAACGGGGGGACGAACTCGACGGCGTCGGCCGCGAGCACCGCGAACGGCACCGTGACGATCACCGCGTCGGCGTGCACCTCGCCGTCGTGCACCCCTTCGTCGGCGCCGGCCACCAGCACCCCGTCGTCGCGGACCTCCACCCGGCGCACCGGCCGCCGCAGCCGGACGTCGACCCCGTCGGCGAGGTGGTCGAGCAGGCGGCGGTAGCTGCCGACGATCCACCGGTCCCCTTCGCCGACGCCGGCCTCGAACCCGTGCCGCGCGCTGAGGGAGGACAGCGGAACCCCGGTGTCCATGACGACCTCGGCGTCCACGAACCGGCGGACGACCTCCCCGGTCCACGGTCGCGGGTCCCGCAACCACCCCTCGACGACCTGCCCGATCGAGGTCCCCGGCGCCGCGGTGGCGAGCCGCTCCCGGAGTCCGCGCGCCAGGCCCTCCGGACGGGGCACCCCGCCCGTGGGTGACCCGAGGACGAGCGGATCGGTGAAGTCGGTCGCCACGGTCCGCAACCCCAGCGCCTCGGCCGTGCGCGCCAGGACGTTCTCGTCGAACTGCTGCAACCAGTTGGCCCCCAGGTCGAAGGTGGACCCGCCGACCTCCACCCCGACGGCCCGGCCCCCGACGCGGTCGCGCGCCTCCCACACCTGCACGTCCACACCGTGTCCGCGGAGTTCCTGCGCCGCGGCGAGACCGGCGATCCCGGCGCCCACCACGACGACCCGCCGGTGTCCGAGCGCCGCGGCCCACTCCCCCGCCTGCACGCCCTGTTCGTGGGCGCCGTGGGTCATCCCGGCCCGGGTGGGGTGGGTCCCCTCGCCCGCGATCCGCAGCCGCGTCCCGACGGGAGAACCCACGGTGGTCCGGTCCGCGGGCGTCCCGTCCACGCCGATGAGGCTCCACGCACCGCGGGACCACTCGTCCTCCCCCCACCGGGAGACCGCGGAGGCGAGCAACTGCACGGGTTCCGGCACGGAACGGGAAGCTACGCCGCGCGGGACCACGCGACCAGCGCGGGGACGCAGCGGCGCGCGAAGTCGTCGTAGTCGTCGGGGGTGTTGTAGGCGTGGGCCGAGAGCCGGACGAAACCCTGGTCGCCGAACGCGGTGAACGCGGCCTCGACCCCCAGTTCGGCCAGTGCGCGGTCCCGCACGGCGTTGCCGCCACCCTCCCCCAGCCCCAGCCGGCCGGGCAGCCTCACCAGCCGCAGCGGACCGGCCGGCATCCCGACCTCGACGTGGTGGTCCTCCCCCGTCAGCGCCGAGAACGCGTCGGCGACGACGTCCACGCCGTACCGGGCCAGTTCGGCGACCTGCACCCGGAGCGCGGCCCAGCCGATCTCCGACTCGACGGCGTCGAGGGCGTCGGGGGCCGCGAGCCAGCTCGTGAAGTCGAGGGTCCCCTGCTGGTCGAAGCTGGCGGGGAACTCCTGCTCGGCTCCCCAGGAGTCGATGAGCGGGTTGAGTTCCCGGCGGAGGTCATCGCGGGCGACGAGGACGCCGGAACCCCGCGGGGCGCACCCGAACTTGTGCAGGTTCCCGACCCAGAAGTCGCAGTCGACGCCCGCGAGGGGTTCGGCCAGTTGCAGCGGGACGTGCGCGCCGTCGACGAGGACAGGGATCCCGCGTTCGTGGGCGGCGGCGCTGATGAGGTCGACGGGCAGGAACCGCGCCGTCGGGGAGGTGATGTGGTCGAGGACGACGAGGGCGGTCCGTTCGGACAGTTCCGCGACGACGGCCGCGGCGGCCTCCTCCGGCCCCGCACCCAACGGGACGTGCGCGGTGCGGATCCGTCCGCCCCAGCGCCGGACGAGCCGACGCGCGCCCATCGTCACCGCGCCGTACCCGTGGTCGGTGACGACGACCTCGCACCCCGGCCGCACCGGGAGCGAGCTGAAGACCACGCTCGCCCCGGCGCTGGCGTTCGGCACGAACGCGAGGTCGTCGGCGGACACCCCGAGGTAGGGGGCCACGCGTTCCCGGGCCGCCGCGATGCGTTCCGGCACACCGACGAAGAACCGGACCGGCGCGCCCTCCATCTCCGCGCGGTAGGCCGCCTGCCGTTCCAGGGCGAGCGTCGGGACCGCGCCGAAGGAACCGTGGTTGAGATGGCGGAGGGTCGGGTCGAGGGAGAACGCGAGGGTCACCCCGGCAGTGAACCAGTCCACCGCCGCACCACGAGGACGGCCCCGCCGAGGAACGCCGCGGCCGCCAGGCCGGACGGCAACCCCGCCCGGAGCCCTTCGAGGAGCCACCCGTGGTGCAGGGAGTCCACCGGCAGCCCGAGGACGGAACGGTCGCGTGGATCGACGGCGACGTCGATGCGCTGGCCCTTCGCGGTGACGGGGGTCGGGCTCCAGGTCGCGTCGACGAAGAACTGCTCACCCTGGACCGGCGTGCGTCCGTCGGGGGCTTGCACCCCGTAGGAGGTCATGCTGCCGTCCGGACGGGTCAGGCCCTCCTCGACGACCAGGCCGGTGAACCGGGTCCCGTTCTCCCGCAACCAGTGCATTTCGTGCACCTGGCCCGCGACCCCGGCGAGGCGCCAGCCGCACCACACCGCCAGCAGGATCCCGCAGAGGGCCAGGACCCAGGCCGCGGCCACGCGCGCGTCGACGTTCCGAGAGGTGGACACCGACGTGTCCAGGGTCGTCATGGCGTGACGCTAGCGGAGGACCAGCGTGCGCCACCCGGTTTCCCTGGAGGTCGTCACGCGGTCCCCGCGAGCAACCGCAGCAGGCGCTCGGTCTCGTCCTCCAGCGCGGTGCGGCCCGCGGCGACGTACTTCCGCGGGTCGGTGAGGTCGGGCCGGTCGGTCAGCACGGCCCGCACGGCCCGGGTGAACACCCCGTTGAGGTGCGTCGAGATGTTGACCTTCGTCATGCCGACCTCGACGGCGGCGCGGAGTTCCTCGTCGGACAACCCCGACGAGCCGTGCAGGACCAGGGGGACGGGGACGCTCGCGGCGAGCCGGGCGATGAGGTCGCGGTCGACGCGGGCGACGCGGGTCTGCATCGCGTGCGACGTCCCCACGGCCACCGCGAGGGCGTCGACCCCCGTGGCGGCGACGAACTCGGCGGCCTCGTCGGGGTCGGTGCGCGCACCCGGGGCGTGGACGCCGTCCTTGCCGCCGACCTCGCCGAGTTCGGCCTCCAGCGCGATCCCCGCGGCGTGGGCCTCCTCGGCCAGGGCCCGGGTCGCGGCGACGTTCTCCGCGTAGGGCAGTTTCGACCCGTCGTACATGATCGAGTCGACGCCGAGGTCGATGCCGCGCCGGGCCAGCTCCGGGTCCTCCACGTGGTCCAGGTGCACCAGGACCTCGACGTCGACGGCGCGGGCGATCGCCTGGGTGGCGACGGTGAGGGGTTCCAGACCACCGTGGTACCTGATGCAGTTCTCGCTGATCTGCAGCACGACCGGCAGACCGGCGCGCGCGGCTCCGGCGGCCATGGCCTCGGCGTGCTCGAGCAGGACGACGTTGAAGGCCCCGACCCCGCGACCTGCCGCACGGGCGGCGCCGAGGAGTTCCACGAAGGGGGGACGAGTGCTCATGCGGGACTCCCGGTGGTGTCGAGGAAACGGGCGGCGGCGGCCCGGTCGATCTCACCGGCGACCGGGCGCAGGACGGCGGCGGCGCCGAACGCCGCGGCCCGGCGCAGGGCGTCGGGCAGCGGGGAACCGCCGGTGAGGGCGAGGACGAGACCGGCCGTCGCGGCGTCCCCGGCGCCGGTGGCGTTCCCGCTGACGCCCGGGACGGCGGGAACCTCGCACACCCCGTCGCGGGTGTGGGCGGCGATCCCGTGGACCCCGCGGGAGACCACCACCGCACCGGCCCCCCGGGCCAGCAGGTCCGCGGCGCCCTCGGCCTCGGAACCGGCACCGGTCGCGCCGAGGAGTTCCTCGACGTTGGGCTTGCAGACGGAGGCCGCGGCGTCGGCGGCCGCCAGCAGGGCCGGACCGGACAGGTCGGCGACGGTCAGGACCCCGGCGTCGCGGGCCGTGCGCACCCAGTCGCCGACCAGGCCGGGGTCGCTGCCGAGCGGGAGCGACCCCGCGACGACGAAGGCCGACGCCCCGCGGAACGCCCCGGCGAGGACGTCCCGCACGGCGGCCCACTCCGCGGGGGTCACCGCGGGGCCGGGTTCGCCGAACATCGTCGGGTGGGCCACGTCGTCGACGACGGTCACCGTCGTGCGGGTCTCACCGGCCAGGGGAACGGCCGCGGGTTCCAGCCCCAGGTCGCGCAGCGCCTCCTGCACCCACGTCCCGGCCGTCCCGCCCAGGGGCAGCACGCACCGGGTGGGAACCCCCTCGGCGTCCAGGACGCGGGCCACGTTGACGCCCTTGCCCCCGGGACGTCGGGAGACCCCCAGCACCCGCTGGGTGGTTCCGACCCGTTGCCGCTCGACGCGGTACGTCACGTCGAGCGCCGGGTTGGGGGTGAGGACGACGATCACGCGACCACCCCGCGGGCCCGTGCCGCCCGGACGGCGTAGAGGGCACCACCGAGTTCCGGACCGTGCTGCGGTGTCACGAGCTCGATCCGGAAGGGGCTGCGGCGCAACGCCTCCTCGAACTCCGACCGCACCACAGGGGCGTTGAACAGGCCCCCGGACCAGGACACCGCCACCTCGTCCTGCGGGCCGTGGCCCAGGGCGGTCGCCGTCGTCGTCACCAGGGCGGCCAGTTCCGCGGCCGCGGCGCGCACGATCCCCAGGGCCCGGGCGTCGCCCGCGGCGGCCGTGGCGGTGACGACGCGGGCGAGGCCCGCGATCCGGCTGCGGTCCCCCTGCCAGCGGTCCACGACGACACCGATGACGTCGAGGTCGTCCACGACCTCGAGGGCCTCCCGGACCGCGCCGTGCAACGCCGTCCGGGGTTCACGGCCGTCGGCCATGCGGGAGAACGCGTTCAGTCCCTGGACGGCCACCCAGTACGCGGACCCCTCGTCGCCGAAGAGTTCGCTCCAGCCGCCGGCCCGGTGGGCGCGGTCACCGCGTTCGCCGTAGGCCACCGAGCCGGTACCGGCGACGACGTTGATGCCGTCCCGGCCGGCGAGGGAACCCGCCCAGCCGCTGAGCATGTCGTTGCCGCAGCGGTAGCGGTCGTGCCCCAGGACGCGGGCGGGCATCGCGTCCAGGTGGGCGACGTCGGCGCTGGCCTCGCCGTAGCCGGGGATGGCCAGGAACGCGAAGGTGAGGTCCTCGACGTGGATCCCGGCCGCCTCGACGACGGCGCCGACCCCGGCGCGCAGGACCTGCTCGACGAGGTCGATCCCGCTCTCGCTCCCGAAGTAGTAGCTGGAGGGTTGCCGGTCCTCCGCGACCACCGTCCCGTTCCCGTCGAGCAGGACGAAGGCGGTCTTCGTCCCGCCCCCGTCCATGCCGAGGAAGTACGTCACGGCTGCTCGCTCCGGCCCGGGAGGTCGTGGATCGAGACCCCCTGGACGACCCGGTTGACGGTGCCGCCCGGGAAGGGGTTGTCGGGGGTGCAGCCGCGCCGGACCGACGCGCCCAGCGCGAGCAGCTGGGCGAAGGCGACGAGGGCGACGCTGCGCAACCCGTCGTCGAGACCGTCGAGCTGCGGGAGGGCGAGGTCCAGCGCAGAACCGTCCGCCCCGCCGACGTGCACGACCTGCGCGGGGCGGTCACGACGGAGTTCGGTGACGATGTCGGCGTCGTAGTGGGCGGTGTAGGGGTCGGCGGAGGCGTACACGACGACGAGGGTGCGGTCGTCGACCACCGACTTCGGGCCGTGGCGGAACCCGAGCGGGGAGTCGTGGAAACCCGCGACTCCCCCCGCCGTCAGTTCGAGCAGCTTCAGCGCGGACTCCTGGGCGAGGCCCTGCAGCGGGCCGGAGCCGAGGTACACGACGCGTTCGGGGTCGGCGTCCAGCAGGGCCTCGACCTGCCCGCTCCGTTCGATCAGCGACGACGCGGCGGCGCTCAGGGCCTCGACGTGTCGGGCCTGGTCGGGCCGGAACACCAGGAGCGCGGCGAGCAGCATCGTGGAGAAGCTCGACGTCATGGCGAAGCCGGTGTCGTTGGTCTGTTCCGGCATCACCAGCACGAACGAGTTCGCCGCACCGCGGTGCTCCCGGGCCAGGGCCCCCTCGGCGTCGCAGGTGATGACGAGGTGGTGCGCCCGCGGGGCGAGGTCGTCCACGATCCGGGTCGCCGCGACGCTCTCGGGGCTGTTCCCGGACCGCGCGAAGGACACCAGCAGGACGGAGCCGCCCTCCGCCAGCAGGCCGAAGGGGTCGGCGACGAGGTCGGTCGTGGCGAGGGCGTCGACCCGGCGGCCCAGGTGGCGGCGCAGCGACGCGCTCGCGATGTCACCGGCGAAGGCGGAGGTCCCCGCGCCGGTGAGGACGATGCGCAGGTCGTCCTGCGCCAGGACCGGGGCGAGGAAGTCGTCCAGCGCGTCCCGGTGCCCGGCGAGCAGGGTGACCAGGTCGCGCCACGCGCCCGGCTGCTGCCGGATCTCGTGGTGGGTCGCGGACCCGCTCGTGGGAGCGGCGACGTCGGTGTTCACGGGAGGTACCTCCGGTCGGTGGTGCGGGTGGTGGTCGCTTCGGTGCGCACGGGGCTCAGCCTTTCAGCCCGGCCGAGGCCATGGTCGCGACGAACTGCCGCTGGGCCAGGAGGAAGAGCAGCATGAGCGGGAGGGTGGCGACGACGTTGCCGGCCATGAGCAGCGACCAGTCGGTCCGGCGGGCGCCCTGGAAGTTCGTCAGCCCCAGCTGCAGCGTGAAGTTGTGCTCGTCGTTGATGGCCACCAGGGGCCACACGAGGTCGTTCCACGAGCCGAGCAGGGTGAAGATCGCCAACGTCGCCAGGGCCGGCCGGGCGAGCGGCAGCACGATCCGGAAGAACACCTGCAGGCGGGAGCACCCGTCGATCCTGCCCGCCTCCTCCAGCTCGGTCGGCAGCGACAGGAAGAACTGGCGCATGAGGAAGATGCCGAACGCCGAGGCCAGCCAGGGGACGATCGCGGCCCCGAGGTGGTCGACGAGGCCGAGCCGGGCGAACATGACGTAGGTCGGGATCATGAGCAGCTGCGAGGGGACCATGATGGTCGCGAGGATCGCCAGGAACCCGAACGTCCGGCCCGGGAAGCGCAGCCGGGCGAACCCGTAGCCGGCCAGCGAGCAGAGCACCAGGTGCGAGACGATCGCCGACGCGGACACGACGGCCGTGTTCAGCAGCCACCGCAGGATCGAGGAGTCGGCGAACAACCGGGTGTACCCGCTGAGGGTGAAGTGCGTCGGGACGAAGGCGGGCGGGAACTTGTTGATCTCCGAGGCCGGCTCCAGGGACGTGAGGAACATCTCGAGGAACGGCAGCAGGAAGAGGAACGAGACCGGCACCAGCAGCAGGTGCCACGGACTGAACGGCAACCCGCGACGGCGCGGCGCGGTCGAGGTGCGGGAGACGGTCGGGGTCGGGGTCACGGTCGTCACGGGTTCCTCCCGGCGCGGCGCTGGCTGATGGTGACGACGATCGTCACGACCAGGGTGGCGAAGAACAACGCGTAGGCGACGGCCGATCCGTAGCCGAACTGCAACCGCTGGAACGCGAGGTGCCAGACGTAGTAGACGATCGTCTGGGTGGCGTCGAGCGGCCCGCCGCGCGTGGTGGCGTAGACGAGGTCGAACAGCTGGACGGCCTCCAGGGTCTGGTAGACCGCGACGAACGACGTCACCGCCCCCAGCTGCGGCCATACGACCCGCCAGAAGACCTGCCGCGAGTTCGCCCCGTCCATCCGGGCGGCCTCGATGGTGTCACCGGGGATGTCCTGCAGCGCCGCGAGGTAGATGACCGTGGTGAAGGCGGCCTGTCCCCACAGCGACATGATGGTGATGACCACCATGGCCTGGTTGGCGTCCTCCAGCCAACCCTGCTGGGGCAGGTGCAGGACGCGCAGCACGTTGTTGACCAGCCCGAACTGCGGGCTGAAGAGGTAGGTCGTGAGGATGCCCGTCGCGGCGGCGGAGGCGACGAACGGCACGAACACCGCGGTGCGGTACAGGCCGATGAACCGGATCCGGCGGTTCAGCGCGACGGCCAGGAACAGTCCCAGCAGCACCGACGCCGGCACGAACAGCACCGTGTAGAGCGCGGTGTGCAGCGCGGCGCTGCCGAGCGCCGGGTCGACGACGAGGTCCCGGTAGTTCTGGGTCCCCACCCCCCTCGGCGGGCTGAACCCGTCCCACGTCCGGAAGGACAGCACGAGAGCCCAGATCCCCGGGAAGAGGGTGAGCCCCCCGACCACGATCAGGGCCGGGGCGACGAAACCCCAACCGGCCAGCGCCTCCCCCACGGCACGGCGGGGCCGGGAGGCACCCGTTCCCGAAGTACCCCGGCGCTGCGGCTTGCGCATCTCAACGGTCGTCACGTCACGTCCTCAGCTCTGGCGCAGTGCCTTGTCGGCAGCGGTGGCGGCGTCGGCGAGGGCGCCCTGCGGCGACCCCTCGCCCTGCAGCACGTGGGCGGTGGCGCTCCCGACGGCCTCGGAGAGGCCGTTGTAGCCGGGGACGGTCGGGCGGGGCTTCTTCGCGTTCGCGGCGTTGGCCTGCATCACGTCGAGCCCGGGGAGTTCGGCGGAGGCGGTCAGGAACGCCTCGCTGGTGGCCTCGCTGGCCCGCAGCGGGAGGTTGCCGAGAGCCACGTTGAACTGCTCGTCCTGCTCGGCCGAGGTCAGCCACTCGGTGAACTGCGTCGCCCAGTGGGCGCGGTTGACGTCGTGGTTGTCGAACAACGTCCACAGGTCGGGGCCGGAGACCGTCTGGTGGTCGCCGTCCGTCCCCGGGAGCTGCACGACGCCGTAGGAGGTCCCCGCCGTCTTCAGCGCCGACAGTTCCCAGGGTCCGGAGGTGATCATGGCGATGCGGTCGCTCTCGAACAGCTGGGCGAACTTGGTGTCCGTCTGGTCGAGGTAGACGCTCCGGTCGTCGACGGCCATGCCCCGCAGGAAGGTGAGGGCGTCGACGCCGGCCCGGGAGTCGAAGGCCGCCTCCTGCCCGGTGGGGTCCAGGATGTCGCCGCCGTTCTGCCACAGGTGCGGCCACAACTGCCACGTCGTCTCCTCGCTGCCCGAGACGGAGTACCCGTACCCGTAGACGTGGTCGTCGGGATTCGTGAGCTGCTCCGCCGCGGCCCGGAAGTCCTGCCAGGTCCAGTCGGGCGTGGGGTACGCGACGCCGGCCCGGTCGAAGAGGGTCTTGTTGTAGAGGAGGGCGATGTTGTCGACGACGGCGGGGAACCCGATGGTGCGGTGGCCGGTCGGCTGCGCCGTCGCCCGCGCCGCCGCGGTGAAGTCCTCCCAGTCCACCCCCGGTCCCTGCACCGCGGAGGTGATGTCGAGGGTCCGGTTCGAGCGTTCCAGCTGGCTCGACCACGACCCGAACGTGTAGGAGATGTCCGGGGAGTCGTTGCCCGCAAACGAGGCGGCGAGCTTCTGCAGCAGTTCCTCGGTGGAGGAGGCTCCGGGCGTGACGTCGATGCTGACGTTGGGGTGCTGCTGCTCGAACTCCGCGGCGAGGCGTTCCAGCGCCTGCTCGGCCTCGTCGCTCTGCCCCGACCACATCGTCAGGTGCACCTGGGCGGAGGGGTCGAGCGTGGTGACGGGTTTCGTCCCGCACCCCGTCGCGACGAGCGCGACGAGGGTGAGGGCGGCGGCGAGTCGTGGGACGTGCACCAGGAACTCCTCTCGGGACGGGACTACAGGGCGTCGACCGGCAACTGCACGCGCAGTTCGGGTGGCAGCAGGTCGCCGTGGGCGGCCACGAGGTCGTTGCACAGCGCCCAGATCCGCTCGGGCGTGAGCGTCGAGCTCGCGTTCGGGTCGAGCAGCACCGCCTGTCGCACGAGGCGCGGATCCCCGGTCCGGGCGGCCTCGATCGTCAGTTCGGCGACCGAGACGTAGGGGCGGTTCACCGCCGCGGCCTGCACCGGCAGGGAACCCATCGGGACCGGGGAGATCCCACCGGGGCCGACGGTCGTCGGCACCTCGACGACGCACCCGGGGGGCAGGTTGTCGATCAGTCCCCGGTTGACGACGTTGGCGTGGATCTCGCGTTCGGTGCCGGTGACGAGGGAGTGGATGACCTGCGGCGCGTACTCGGCCGTCTCCTCCTCGAGCGCCAGGGGTTCACCCGCGGCGAGGGCGCGTTCGGCCGCGTGGAACTCGCGGACGTTGTTCTCGGAGATCTCCAGGTACTCCATCGGCCGCAGCCGGAACCTCTCGACCTGCTCCTGGTCACGGAGGAACCACGGCAGGTACTCCGAGGAGTGCTCGCTCGTCTCGGTCGGGTAGTAGCCGATCCGGCGGAAGACCTCGACGCGGACGCGGCGCAGCAGTTCTGGGTCCGCGGCGATGCGCTCGCGCAGCACCGGGTAGAGGTCACGACCCTCATGGGTCCACTCGAGCAACCACGCCTGGTGGTTCACGCCGGCCGCCCGGAACCTGGTCTGCTCGACGGACAACCCGACGAGCTCCGCGAGGTCGTGGGCGGTCCAGTAGACGCTGTGGCACAACCCCAGAGTGGTGAGTTCCGGGGCCACGAGGCTGGTCCACCAGACGTTCATCGCCATCGGGTTGGTGTAGTTCAGGAAGACCGCGTCCGGCGCCACCTCGCGGATGTCCGCGGTGAGGGCGGTGAGGAAGGGGAACGTGCGCAGTGCCCTGAACACCCCGCCCACCCCGGTGGTGTCGCCGATCGTCTGGCGCAACCCGTAGCGGGCCGGGATCTCCAGGTCGTGGCGGGTGGCCTCGATGCCGCCGATCTGCGCCATGTCGACGACGAAGTCGGCGTCGGCGAGGGCGCGGCGCCGGTCGGTCGTCGCGGTGGTGGTCAGGGGCCGGTTCAGGCGTTCGCCGACCTGCCGGGCGGTGCCCTCGGCCACGGCGAGGCGGCGCTCGTCGACGTCGAAGAGCCGCAGGTCGAGCGGGCCGAGGTCGTCGAACCTCAGGAGGTCCCCCACCAGCTGGCGGGTGAACTCGACGCTCCCAGCCCCGACGAAGGTGACTCGTGTCATGCCAGGATGGTGTTCCGACTGCGCGAGGGACGCAATATTCTGAGCGAAACGCTCATCCTGGTTGATCGGTTCGAGTGATTGGTGCAGTGGAGATGCCTGGTGCCCACGCCCTCGGCGGCTCGGAGGCCCTCCCGCGCGCGGGTTCCGGCAAGCGCGCCGACCGGCTGGTGGCGATCCTCGGCGTGCTCAACGAGCGCGGTGACGTGAGCCTGCAGGACCTCGTCACCGAACTCGGCGTGTCGGTCGCGACCGTCCGCCGCGACCTCGCCGACCTCGAGGGACAAGGGCTGCTGTCGCGGACGCACGGCGGCGCGCGGGTCCTCGCCCCGGCGCTGGAACTGCCGGTGCGGTTGCGCGCGGGCCAGTCGCACCAGGTCAAGCAGCTCATCGCCCGCCGCGCCGCCACCTTCCTGCCCGAGGGGCCGTTCGCGATCGCCATCGGGGGCGGCACGACGGCTGCGGGTGTCGCGCGGGCGCTGATCTTCCGCACCGACCTCACGATCGTCACGAACTCGCTGACGACGGCCACCGAGATCGGGTCCCGGCCGAACCTGCGGGTGATGATGACCGGTGGCCTGATCCGCGCGAACTCCTTCGAGCTGGTGGGGGCGCTCGCCGAGAACTCCTTCGCCTCCATCAACGTGGGCATGGCGATCCTCGGCGTGGACGGGGTGAGCGCCGAGGGCGGGATCACGACGCACGACGAGACCGAGGCGCGGACGAACGCGGCCATGATCCGTCACGCCCAGCGGACGGTCGTCGTCGCGGACTCCTCCAAGATCGGGCGGATCACCCTCGCGAAGGTCGCGGGGCTCGAGAGCGTCGGCGACCTCGTCACCGACAGCGCCGCCTCCGCCGAGGAACTCCAGCGGATCCGGGTCCTCGGGACCCGGGTCCACGTCGTCGCGGTCCAGGGCGGGACCTAGCACTGCCAGATGGCCAGCGGTGCCAGATTCGATCTGCCACGACGGACACCACGAGGGAGTCGGGGACGATGACCGCGCGTACCACGCCTCGACGTAGCTCGGAAGCGCGCCGACTCCGAAGAGCGGGGTGACGTCACGAGTCGACAAGAATGTTCATGCACCTTGCGTCGCAACAGATCTGGTCTTGTTCGACGGCTTCGAACAGGGTAGACTCAGAACATGACGGCAGCGCTCGCGGAGCGAACGGAAGAGGCCCCCACCGGGGTCGCCTTCGGCCTCCCCGGCAAGTACCGCCGCTTCGCCGACGCCGCCCACGCCATGTTCTACCTCGGCGTCGCCGACGCCGTCACCATGGTCCACGACTCCCCCCACCCCGACCTCGACCAGCTCCAAGACCGCGGCGTCACCATCACCGGAACCGGCTTCGACCGCTTCGAGGCTGCCGTCGACCTCGTCGCCGAGGAGTACTCCCGCGACGAAGGCATGGACTTCGACCGTGCCCGCGCCACCATCCACAACGCCTGGCGCAAAGGCCACGACCACGCCACCCTCTGGCAAGCCGTCGCCGACGCCACCGTCACCCGCTACCAAGCCCGCACCATCGAAGACCACGCCGAACGCCTCAGCGCACGCACCGCCACCCTCACCGACCACCTCGACCCCGACGGACGAGTCACCTCCGTCCACGCCGAGGAGGACGAGAAGCTCCTCCAAGGAGAGGACTACACCGCGGCCCTGCAGGACTACCTCACCGACGCCGTCCACCACGCACAGGCAGGTCTGACCGGACGGAAACTGGGCATCAAGTGCTCCCGGAAAGTCCGAGCTCTCACCCCTGGCTACGAATCCGTCGTCCTGGAGAAGAACGACGACCCCCGCGGACTGGGACACACCCCGTGTGAGGACGGCCTGAACAGCCACCTCGGGTTCATCGCCCCCACCGCCTTCGCCCTGCGACTGGTCGCCCACACCAACGCCGCCGCCGACCACGCCGCCGACGCTGCGAAGCGCGCCGGCCTCCTCGACACCCGCAGCCACGGGCAGCGCGTTCGCGACGTGATCGTCGACATGCTCACCGACGCCATGGACCGCGCCGTTCCCGCCCTCTCGGATCCCACCACACCTGCCACCGCTGATTCACCCGCGGTGATCGGACGCACCCACCGCCCCGCGACCTCCGTCCAGGTCCACGTCCGCATCGACGCCACCACCCTCCTCGGCCTCGACGACGACGAAGCCACCGTCGACGGCCTCGGACCCGTCCCCGCCCACGTCGCCCGCGAACTCGCCACCACCACCGGCGCGATGTGGCGCAAGGTCATCGAATCCCCCGGCACCCGCGACGTCATCGACGTGGGAGCCACGGCCTACGCCATCACCGACGCCATGCGCCGCTTCATCACCGCACGCGACGAGTACTGCACCGCGCCCGGCTGCCACGTCCCCGCCGTCAACTGCGACCTCGACCACGCCATCCCCTGGCCGCAAGGCCAGACCACCGCAGGAAACCTCCGCGCCTACTGCCGAGGCCATCACCGCTTCAAGACCCAGTACGTCTTCGAAGCCACCAAGGCCCACCACGCCAGGATCGCCGCGCGGCTCGGGAGACCCACCGAACTCTGGCCGAGCCTCCCCGAGCACCCGCCGTTCTGAGAGACTCCACCCTCGCCGTCGTGAACCGCGTCAGAGCCGCAGGAGACCCGCGACCTTCAGCACGGCGGCCCCGGCCTCGTCGGAGGCGTCGAGGTCCACCTCGGCGACGATCCCCCAGTCCCGGTCGCCCGCCGGGTCCTCGAGGACCTGGCGCACGTACCAGTTCCGCTTCGAGCCCTTCGCGTCCGGCCCGGAACCGTCGTCGACCTGCAGCAGGTGCGGACCGCGGGCGTCGGGACCGGTGCCGATGGTGTCGTGGTCGTCGTAGTACGCGTCGAGCTGGTCGCCCCAGGTGCCTTCATCGGGGGACCCCTCCAGCTCCGCCAGCGCCGCGGGCCGGTCGAGGGCGCAGAGTTCGACGAACCGGAACATCGCGTTGCGCACCAGGACGCGGAAGGCGCGGGAGTTCGCGGTGACGGGCGGGGTCTCCTCCTCCTGCGGGGCGACGACGTTTTCGACGTCGGCCGGGTCGACGCCGTCGCGCAGCGCCTCCCACTCCGCCAGCAGCGAGGAGTCGGTCTGGCGCACGACCTCCCCGAGCCACTCGACGAGGTCGATGAGTTCCTCGGTGCGGGCGTCGTCGGGGACGGTCTGCTTGAGGGCCTTGTAGGCGTCGGAGAGGTAGCGCAGGACGAGACCCTCGGAGCGGGCCAGCTGGTAGTACTGGACGTAGTCCCCGAAGGTCATCGCGCGTTCGTACATGTCGCGGACGACGGACTTGGGTTTCACCTCGTAGTCGCCGACCCAGGGGTTCCCGGTGCGGTAGGTCTCGTAGGCACCGCGCAGTTCCTCGGCCAGCGGTCGCGGCCACTCGACGTCCTCGAGGAGTTCCATGCGTTCCTCGTACTCGATGCCGTCGGCCTTCATCCGTTGCACCGCCTCACCCTTGGCCTTGGAGCGTTGGGCGAGCAGGATCTTCATGGGTTCGTCGAGGGTCGCCTCGATGACGGAGACGACGTCGAGGGCGTAGGTGAGGGAATCGGGGTCGAGGAGTTCGTCGATGACGGCCAGCGCGTACGGCGACAGCGGCTGGTTGAGCGCGAAGTCGAGCTGCAGGTCGCCCACGAGGCGGACCTGACGTCCGTCGGCGAGGGGCTCGGGCAGCGTCTCGATGATCCCGGCGTCGAGCAGGGCGCGGGCCAGTTCGACGGCACGTCGGACGTGCTTGATCTGGTTCTTGCGGGGTTCGTGGTTGTCCAGCAGCAGGTGCCGCATGGCCTCCACGGGGTTCCCCGGGCGCTGCAGGACGTTCAGCAGCATCGACGTGGTGACCCGGAAGTGCGACGTCAGCTGTTCGGGTTCACCGGCGACGAGCTTGTCCATGGTCGCCTGCGACCAGGAGATGAACCCCTCGGGGGCCTTGACCCGCTGGACGCGTTTGAGCTTCTTGGGGTCGTCCCCGGCGCGGGCGACGCGACGGGCGTTCTCGACCTCGTGCTCGGGAGCCTGGACGACGACGGTGCCCGCGGTGTCGAAACCGGCCCGGCCGGCCCGGCCGGCGATCTGGTGGAACTCCCGGACGCGGTAGTGGCGGTTGCGGCGGCCGTCGAACTTGGTCAGCCCACCGAAGAGGACGGTGCGGATGGGGACGTTGATGCCGACGCCGAGGGTGTCCGTGCCGCAGATGACCTTGAGGAGTCCGGCCTGGGCGAGGGTCTCGACGAGGCGCCGGTACTTCGGCAGCATCCCGGCGTGGTGGACGCCGACGCCCATCCGCAGCAGCCGGTTGAGGACCTTGCCGAAGCCGGCGGCGAAGCGGAACCCGCCGATGGCGTCGGCGATGGCGTCGCGCTGCTCGCGGGTGGCGATCTTCGCGCTGGTCAGCGACTGCGCCTGCTCCACGGCGGCGGCCTGGGTGGAGTGCACGACGTAGACGGGGGCCCGGTCGGTGTGCAGGAGTTCCTCGACGGTCTCCTGCAGCGGGGTCGTCGCGTAGGAGTAGTGCAGCGGGACGGGTCGTTCCACCGAGGTGACGCTGGCGGTGGGCCGCCCGGTCCGCCGGGTCAGGTCCTCGCGCAGAGCCGTGGTGTCGCCCAGCGTCGCCGACATGAGCAGGAACTGCACCTGCGGGAGCTCGACGATCGGGACCTGCCAGGCCCAGCCGCGGTCCGGGTCGGCGTAGAAGTGGAACTCGTCCATGACGACCTGGCCGACGTCGGCGAAGGCGCCGGAGCGCAGCGCGACGTTGGCGAGGATCTCGGCGGTGCAGCAGATGATCGGTGCGCCGGGGTTCACCGAGGCGTCGCCCGTCATCATCCCGACGCGTTCGGCGCCGAAGACCTCGACGAGGGAGAAGAACTTCTCGCTCACGAGGGCCTTGAGCGGCGCGGTGTAGAAGGACCGGATCCCGGCGCTCAGCGCGGCGGCGTGGGCCCCGGCGGCGACGAGGGACTTGCCGGAACCGGTCGGGGTGGCGAGCACGACGTTGGAGCCGGCGACCACCTCGATGAGCGCCTCCTGCTGCGCGGGGTACAGCTCGATGCCGCGTGAGGTCACCCACGTCGAGAACGCCTCGTAGACGAGGTCGGGGTCGTCGTTGCCCGGGGCCGGCAGCAGGTCGGTGAGCTGGGGGGTGTCTGTGGTCGCAGTCATGGCGCGCCCATCGTCGCACCGGGAGACCCCGGTCCGCTGGACGAGTACCCGTGGGCGTCGCGACGACGCGCTGGTGATCGCTCCTGGTGCTCACAGGGTCCGTGCAGCATCCTTGCCCCGAGCAGCACGACGTGAGGGGTGAGCACGATCGACGAGAGCCTGTCCCGGGAGCACCACGTCCGGCGACGCGCGGAGCAGGTGCGCGCGGACCTGGAGGCGCTCTGGGGTGACGACCTCCCCCCGGGCCCCGATCCGCGCACCACCGAGCTGGTGGACTCCCTGGCCCTCGACGACGACCACGGCCGGACCGCCGGCCTGCTGGTGCAGGGGGACGTCGTCCCCTTCCACCTGCTCGTCCGCCTGCTCGCGACGAGCAGCGTGGGCGAGGCGGTCCTGGCGGAGCTCCCCCCCGAGCTGCGGGCCCGGGTCGACCTGGCGCTGGCGACGGTGGACCCGCTGGCGATGGCGGCGTGGGCGGCGACGCGGGGGCTGCCGCAGACCCCGTCGGGGGCGTTCGCGATGCACGTCGATCCCCCGGTCGTCGACCTCGACGAGCGGGTGAGCGGGTTGCTGGGGTTCGCCGCGCGGCAGCACCGTTTGCCCTGGGCGGAGTCGATGCGCAACGTGCACCCCGCGGACCTGGGGCTGGTGGTCGACGCGACGCGTCAGGCCTGCGAGAAGCAGGCCTCGCTGAGCATGCGGTTCCGGGTCCTGCACGAGGACGGCAGCGTGCTGTGGGTCTCGACCGTGGGCCACGCCCTGACCGGTGAGGACGGGGGGACGGAGCAGGTCGTGGGCTTCACGATGCCCAGCCCCTGACCCGGGGCGTCAGGAGATGAGACCGTCCTGGCGGGCGACCGCGGCGGCGGCGGCGGAGGAGCGCACGCCGTACTTGCGACGCACCGAGGCGAGGTGCTGGGCGACGGTGTTGGGGGCGAGGCCGAGGCGCTCGGCCACGACGGAGCCGGGGCACCCGTCGGCGATCATCTGCAGGATCTCCTGCTCACGGGCGGTGAGGCTGACCCCGGGGCGGGCGGGGGCGGTTCCACGCCCGGCCTCCTCGAGGGCGCGGTAGCGGGCCTCGGAGACGACGACGAAGCGGTTGCCCGCCGCGTCCTCGACGATCATCCGGCGGTCGCCGTCCGCGACGGTCCGCAGGACGTCGCCCCACCAGTCGTTGGGGACCTGGACCCGGTTGCCGTCGACGACCGCCACGTTGTTCTGCTCCATCCTGGTGTTCTACCTCTCCACGCCGCTGGTCCACTGGTCCTGGCTCGCTGTGGTGCCGGTGTCGCACGGGAGCGGCTCACTTCGTCCTGAAACGTTCGGGGTGTGACCGACCGTTCTGAACCCCGCTGTCAAAACACCACCCGACCGGATGAACCGTCGAGGACCCCGGAGGAGTCACGGTGAGCCTTCGACCCAATGTCCCACAGTGTCGCCTCGCCCGATCCTCCGGCGCAGGAGGAGTCCCACGACGAGGACGACGACCAGCGCGCTCCACGAGACCCACGGACCCACCTCCTTGCGGTAGCCCAGGGTGAGCGCCTCGACGGACGGGCTCATCCCGTCCACCAGCCCCGGCACGTAGGCCAGCGCGAGCAGCGTCAACCTCCCCGTCAGCACACCCGTCAGGACCCCGGTCCGCACCCCCGCCGAGGACGGAGCCGCGACGGCCAGGGCCAGCGGCCCCCACAGCAGCAGGTCGTACCAGGGCAGCTCGTAGGCCGTCCCCAGCAGGTACCCGGCGGCGAGGACCGTGCCCACCCCCGCCGCCCGCGTCAGGGCGTCACCGCGCACCAGCAGGCGCCACCAGGCGAACGCCACCGCCGCCATCACCAGCACCATCCCCGGCAGCAGCCACCCGCGCGGCATCCCCGCCTCGACCAGCGGGCGCCAGACCGTGGCCAGCGAGACGTAGCGGCTCGCGGTGCGGGTCTGGTCGTAGGCGTGCGGCCCCGCCCAGACGTGCGCGGGGACCAGCAGCAGCAACGCCCCCGCCGCACCCCGCAGCAGCCACCCGCGGGTCAGGTACCCGCCCGCCCGCGCGGCGAGCAGCACCCCGAGAGCCACCGCGCCGTAGGGCAGCTTCGTCCCGACGGCCACCGCGAGCGCCACCCCCGCCCAGAACGGGTGGCGACGCGCCGCGAGCAGGGTCGCGAGCGCCGCGGTCCCGGCGAGGACGTCGGCGTGGGCGCCGCTGAGCCCGACGGTCAGCAGCAGCGGGTTCGCGGTCCACAGCAGCTGGGCCCGGGCCCGCCGCTGCGGGTCGCGCACCGCGACCCGCAGCGCCAGGGCGCTCGCGAGCCACGCGAGCAGCAGCAGGACCTGCCAGCACGAGACCGTCGTGCGCACGGAGTCCCCGCCCCCGAGGGAGGCCAGCGCCATGAGCAGCGCACCGACGGGGCCGTAGACGGAGGTGGTGGAGCGCCACGGGTCGCGCACCGCCGAGGTCACCGGGTCGTGACCGCCGGCGAAGGTGTCCGGCGGCTGGCTGTAGGGGTCGCCGCCGAGCGCCGCGATCCGTCCGTAGGCGGCGTAGCTGAGGTGGTCGGCGGAACCGACGGGGGGCAGCAGCGTGAACAGCACCGCGCCCAGGAGCGCGACGAGCACGAACCGGCGCGGGTGCCACCCCCGGGCCACGGCCCGCCAGCCGGCGAGCAGCGCACCACCACCGGACAGCACGGACACGGCCAGCAACGCCGTCACCAGCCCCGACGACGGCCGCAGGCCCAGGTCGAAGGACCCGGCGCCGCCCCCGAGCGGGGGGACGGCGGCGGAGGGTCCGGCGAGCGCGACGACGGCCCAGCAGAGCAGGGACAGGACCAGACACCCGCCGGCCAGCCGCACCGGGGTCAGCGGTCGCTCAGACACCGGTGACGCGACGGAGCACGTCGGCGAGGCGGCGCCGTCCGAGGGCGCGGGCGACGTCGCGGTACTGCGCCGCGCGGTGCAGCTGCGAGCGCCAGTCGGAGCCGGTGACCCGGTGGTGCAGGTCGCAGGGCACCTCGCGCACCCGGAACCCCGCGCGCAGCAGGTCGATCGTCAGCGCGGTCTCGACGCCCCAGCCCGGGGCCAGCGGCAACGCCGCCTCGAACGCGGCCCGGGTCAGGCAGCGCATCCCCGACAGCGGCTGCTCCGGCGACCAGCCCGCGGCGGCCACGGTCCCCTTGCGGGACAGGCCGACGACGAACCCGTGCCCGCCACCGGCGGTGGCCTGGCGGGGCAGCACCGCGATCGTCATGTCCGCGGCCCCGGCCAGCACGGGCAGCGCCAACGGCCAGGTCTGCACGGCGCTGTCGGCGAGGTCGGCGTCGACGAAGAGGAGCGGACGGGCGCGCAGTCCCTCGCGCGGGCGGGCCGCCTCGAACTCCGCGACGGCGCGGGCGCCGGTCTGCATCGCCGCGGCCTTGCCGCGGTTGCGGGCGTGGGCGACGACGAGTGCCCCCGCGTCGCGCGCGGCCTTCGACGTGGAGTCGCGCGAGCCGTCGTCCACGACCACGACGAGGTCGACGTCGGGCAGCGAACGGACGGCGCGCACGGTGGCGGCGATCCGGTCCTGCTCGTCCTTGGCCGGGATCACGACCGCGACGGTCGGGGACGGGCTCAGGGGTGGCACCCGGCGAAACTAGCGCAGCCGCAGGCCGAGCACCGTGACGTCGTCGTCCGCGGCCCCACCGGTGTCGCCGGTGTCGCCGGTCTCGACCATCTGCGCGACCAACGCCTCGACGATCTCGGCCGGCGTCCCGTACGCCTGGTCGTGGAAGTGCCCCAGCACCTCCGCCAGCCCCTCGGTCAGCGACCGCGTGCGGGTCTCGACCAGCCCGTCGGAGAACACGACCAGCGCACTGCCCGGCGCCAGCCGCACGTCGAGGACGTCGCTGCGCGGGTCGCCCTCCACCCCGATCGGCACCCCCGGGGGGACGTCGAGGTAGTGCGGGCCCTCGCTGCACGTCAACGGGGGCAGGTGCCCGGCGCTGGCCGCCGACAACCGGCCGTCGCGGTGCAGCACGCCGTAGAAGATCGTCACGAGGTCCTCGCCGCCGCCCGCAGCCGCGCAGGCGTCGAGGCCGCGCAGCACCGCCGTGGGGTGCGGGTCGATGAGGGCCAGGGTGCGGACCTGGGTGCGGACCTCACCCATCACCGTCGCCGCGCGCACCCCCCGGCCCATGACGTCACCGAGCACGACGGCGACCCGGTCACCGCTCAACGGGATGATCTCCGCCCAGTCGCCGCCGACCTCGACCCCCGCGCTCGTCGTCGCCGAGCGGTGCGTCGCGAGCCAGTCCACGTCCGGCAACGGGCCGGGCCGCAACGCCTCCTGCAGCACGGTGGCCTGGTCGCGTTCGGCCTCCAGCAGCTGCATCCGTTCCAGGGCGCTGGAGACCTGCCCCGCGAAGGCGAGCAGGAACTCCCGCTCCTCCTCGTCGTCGACCCCCGGTTCGGTGAAACCGAGGGTCAGCGTCCCGAGGCGACGACGACGGGTGGCCAGCGGCAGCACCGCCCACGCGGTCTCGCCGGCGGCGTGGGCGGCCTCGAAGTTCCCGCGGACCGCGTCGGAGAGGCCCGCGATCCCGCGCGCCCCGACGAGGTAGCGCCCGCTGGCCCCCGCGAAGGCGGTGAGCTGCTCGAGGGTCACCTCGGGCACCTGCCCGGTGCGGCGCTCACGGTCGGCGAGCATGCGGTGCAGGCTCAGGGCGGACCCCTCGCCGTCGGCGAGGACGACGGTGGCGCGGACGGCGCCCGGGCCGTCGAGGCAGACGCGCAGGACGGCGTCGAGCAGGTCCGGGTAGGTCGTGGCGCTCGCCAGCGCGGCGGTCAGCGCCTGCAGCGTGCGGGTGCGCCGGGTGGCGCGGGCCCGGTCGGTGACGTCGTCGAGGGACCCGACCCACTCCAGGACCTCGGAGTCGGGGTCGGTGGGGTCGCTGAGCACGGGGACGGCGACGGCGGCGAGGGTCCGCCAGCCGTCGGGTGTCGCGATCCGGAACCGGAAGCGGGCCCCGGAGCGCGCGGCGACGGCGTCGTCGAAGGTCCGCAGGACGGTGGGCAGGTCGTCGGGGTGGACGTCGTCCTGCCAGGCCCGGCCGCTGACGTCGGCGCGGCCGGTGAGCGCGGTCCACCCGGGCATGGTCCCGGTGACGCCGTGACCCGGTCGTGCGGTGAACACGTCGAGCGCCCCCGCCTCGGCGAGGGTCCGGTAGCGACGTTCGGAGATCCGGGTCTCGCGCAGCAGGCTGGCCCGTTCGACGGCGAGGGCGCACTGCCCGGCGAGGGTGGCCGCGAAGACCTGCTGCTCCCCGTCGAGGGACCCCTCACGGGTGAAGCCGAACCGGAGGACGCCGACGAGCCGGCCGCGGGCCAGCAGCGGGTACATCGCCCAGGAGTGCTCGCCCTGGGCCAGGACGCTGTCGTTGAGCCCGCCGGGTCCGCCTCCGAAGCGGGCCGCCAGCTCGCCACGGTCGTGCAGCAGCACCGGACGCGACGTGCGGGCCGCTTCGGCGCTGGGCGTGGCGGAGGCCAACGGGACGGGCCGTCCGAGGCCGAGACCGGTGAGGTCGCCCTCGGCGGGTAGTTGCGGGACCAGGACGGTGCCCGTCTCGTCGAGCAGGGAGACGCCGCAGGTGCTGGTGGCGAGGACGTCGCGCCCGGTGCGCAGCACGGCGGTGACGGCTTCGCGGACGTCGAGCGCGGCGGCGAGTTCGGTGGCGGTGCGGTGCAGTCGCTCGAGGGCAGGGATGACCGCCGACGAGTCCACGCAGTCGCCTCCGGTCCGGGTCATCGATCCGGCCGGTGCCTGATCGTGACCGAAACCGTAGCCGAACCATCCGCGCTGAGTGGTCGATCAGCGGCAGGGAGTGACCGAACGGGTCAGTGCGGGTGATGCCTCGTCGGGCCGCCGAAGGAGGCCCAGACCGTGCGGCTGAGGTTCTCGACGTTCTCCACGACACCCCACTCGTCGGCGAGGCCGTCGACGATGAACAACCCCCGGCCGCTGGTGTCGGACTCCTCCGCGACGCGCTGGAGGACCATCCGACCGGGCGAGCCCCCGTCGGTCACGGCGATCTCGACGTGCGGCTGCACCTCGACGGTGATCTCGCACTGCACGTGGATGGCGCCGTCGCCGAGGGGCCGGGCGTGCCGGATGGCGTTGCCCACGATCTCGGAGAGGACGATCTCGATCTCGGCCGTGGCCATCTCGTCGAGACCCGCCCCGTCGAGGACACCCCGGACGACGTGTCGTGCCCGTGGCACCGACGCCGCGTCGTGGGCGAAGGTCGCCCAGTGCGTGGCCGGCACGGGTCGTGCTCCCGTCGGCATGGTTCCCTCTCGTCGCGTCCCTGTCTGACCGAGCCACGGGTACCCGGGGTCCGGGGAAGTCAAACCTGGGACTCCGCGGCCGCAGGCGTCCGGCACCGCACCCCGTCGTCCCGCAGAGCGGGACACCCGGAGACCTGCCGGACTCCCCGCCGCAACGTGGCCGAAACGTCACCGGGTCTGCGGGGGCCCCGTGTGACGCCCAGGTGAACTTCCCCGTCGGCGGGTGTCCTTCCCGGACGACCTCGTGCGACGGTGAGATCCGTTGCTGCCCACTGGAGGTCGTCGTGAAGCTGCCCGTGCAGACCTGGTTCGACAGGTCGACGTCCCGCGCGCGGGACTGGCCCATCGACCGCCTCCGCGCCCAGAAGGCCGGGACCCGGGTCAGCGTGGTGCTGCCCGCCCTCGACGAGGAGGCCACCGTCGGGCGGGTCGTCCGGATGGTCCACCGGCTGGCCCACGACACGGGTCTCGTCGACGAGATCGTCGTCATGGACTCCGGCTCCACCGACGACACCGCGCGGGTCGCCACCGAGGCCGGCGCGACCGTCCACCACCGCGACGAGGTCCTGCCCGAGGTCGGGTCCCGCCCCGGCAAGGGCGAGGTCCTGTGGAAGTCCCTCGCGGTCACCACCGGCGACGTCGTCGTCTTCGTCGACGCCGACCTCGTGGACCCCCAGCCGCAGCTCGTCACCGGCCTGCTCGGCCCGTTGCTCACCGATCCCACGGTCGAGCTGGTCAAGGGCTGCTACGACCGCCCGCTCGAGGGCGCCGGGTCCACCTCGGGCGGCCGGGTCACCGAACTCGTCGCCCGACCGCTGATCAGCCGCTTCTACCCGGACCTGGCGGGGATGGTCCAGCCCCTGGCCGGGGAGTACGCCGGCCGCCGCCGCCTGCTCGAGGCGATCCCCTTCTGCGGCGGCTACGGCGTCGAGATCGCCATGCTCATCGACACCCTGGAACTGCGCGGCCTCCCGGCGATCGCCCAGGTCGACCTCGGCCGCCGCCAGCACAGCCACCAGGACACCGCGGCCCTGGGCCGGATGGCCACCCAGATCACCCACGTCGTGCACCAGCGCGCCTCCGGGGAGCGCTCCGACGTACCTTCGATCACCCAGTTCGCCCGCGACGGCTACGGCCACTACGCCCCCGTCACCCACGTCCTCGACATCGCGGAACGCCCCCCGATGAACACCGTCGCGGGCTACGCCCAGCGCACCGCGAAGGTCTCCTGACCCTCCTCCGCGGGAAAGGGTCCTTGCGGGGGACCGGTCCTCCGGTCCTAGGGTCTCTCCCGTGCCACCGCTCGACCGCGTGACCCTCGTCTGCGTCCCGGGGACGTTGTGCCCCCCGGCGGCCTACGCGGAGTGCACGCGGGACCTGGGGGTCGACGTCCGCACCGTGGGCTGGCTGGAGGACCCACCCCCGCACGACCTGCGCACCGTCGCGTCGCGCGTCGCCGCCCTCGTCCCCGGTCCCGTCGTGCTGTTCGGCCACTCCACCGGCGGAGTCGTCGCGGCGCTCGCGGGGCAGGTCCTCGGCGAGCGGCTGCGCGGGATCGCGCTCTGCGACACCGGCGCGCACATGCGCACGCACGGTGACGTCAGCGGGGTCATCGACCGGGTCCTCACCGGGTGGGGCCCGGAGTTCTTCGCGAGCTTCCTGGCCCGTTCGGTGGCGAAGCCGCCCGACGAACCGCTGCGCTCGCTGCTGCTCGGGTACCCCGCCCGCATCGAGCCCGAGCACGCCGTGCAGGCGCTGCGCAGCCAGCAGGTCCTCGACGTCAGCCAGGCACTGCGCGGCCTCGACGTCCCGGCGCTGGTGGTGCACGGCCTGCACGACGTCGCCCGCCCGGTGGCGGACGCCGAACGGGCGACGCGGCTGCTGCCCGACGCCGAGCTGCACGTGCTGGACTGCGGGCACTCCCCGCCGTTCGAGCGGCCCGCGGAGGTCAACGACCTGCTGCGGGGCCTGCTCGAGCGGGTGGCTCAGCGGACGAACGGCTCCTGACCGGAGCTCGACTCCATGCCGCGACCGGCCTCGGCCCACGCCGACATCCCACCGTCGACGTTGACGGCGTCGTAACCGTTGCGCTGCAACCACTCCGTCGTCCGGCGCGAGCGACCGCCGGAGCGGCAGACGATGTGGAGCTCACCGTCGGGCAGCTCCCCCAGGCGCTGCGGCACCTGACCCATCGGGATGTGCACGGCGGAGGGGATGTGGCCCGCCTCCCACTCGTCGTCCTCACGGACGTCGATGATCACGGCGTCGTCGGCCAGGTCCGTCACCGTGGTGGTGCGCACCCCGTCGACGTCGAAGGTGTTCGAGTCGCTCATGTCCCGACCCTACGTCCCCCGGGGACGACGGGGGCTAGCGTGGCGCCTCGTGCGTGACAGCCTGCGAGACATCGCCCTCTTCAGTGGTTCGGCCCATCCCGAGCTGGCCCGGTCGGTGGCGGCGGAGATGGGCATCGCCCTCTCCCCCACCCGGGTGAGCCGCTTCTCCAACGACTGCCTCGAGGTCCAGCTCGAGGCCAACTGCCGCCAGCGCGACGTCTACATCATCCAGCCGCTGGTCCCCCCGGTGCAGGAGGCGCTGGTCGAGCTGCTGCTCATGCTCGACGCCGCCAAGCACGCCTCCGCCGGACGCGTCACCGCCGTCATGCCGCACTACGCCTACGCGCGCTCGGACAAGAAGGACGCCGGCCGCATCTCGATCGGCGGTCGCCTCGTGGCGGACCTGCTCGAGACCGCCGGCGCCGACCACGTGCTCGCGATGACCCTGCACTCCCCGCAGGTCCACGGGTTCTTCCGGATCCCCGTCGACCACCTGCACGCGCTGCACCAGCTCGCGACGCACTTCGACGGCGACGACCTCTCCAACACCGTCGTGGTCTCCCCGGACCTCGGCTACGCGAAACCCGCGGCCGCCTTCGCGCGGATGCTCGGCTGCGGGGTCGCCGCCGGCGCCAAGCAGCGCTTCCCCGACGACCGGGTCGTCATCGCCAACGTCATCGGCGAGGTCACCGGCAAGGACGTCATCGTCCTCGACGACGAGATCGCCAAGGGCAGCACCGTCTTCGAGCTCGTCGCCCGCCTGAAGGAGCTGAAGGTCCGCAGCATCCGGGTGGCCTGCACCCACGGGATCTTCGCCGGTGACGCCCTCGACCGCCTCATCAAGCACCCCGACATCGACGAGGTCGTCTGCACCGACACCGTGCCGCTGCGCGGCGGCCCGCGCCCCGGGCTGTCCGTCATCTCGGTGGCCCCGGCGCTGGCGACCGCGATCCGCCACATCCACGAAGGCGAGTCCGTCAGCGCCCTCTTCCAGCACTGACCACCCGGGGTCGCCGGTCAGACGAGTTCCGGCGGGAGTTCCCGGGAGTGCAGCACCACCATCGCGGTGACCGCGCGGGTGAGGCTCACGTAGAGGCGGCGCAGGCCGGTGCGTTCGTCGGGTTCTCCGTCGACGATGTCGGCGGGTTCCACGACGAGCACCCGGTCGAACTCCAGACCCTTCACGAGGCTCGCCGGGACCAGCGAGACCCGTTGCTGCACATCGCCTTCGACGACCTCGTCGAGCCGGGAGAACTCGACTCCCGCCGTCGTCAGCGCCGCGGCGACGGCCTCGAGCGAGTTCGCGGCCACGACCACTCCGACGGAACCCTCCTCGGCCAGCAGTTCCGAGGTGGCCGTCGCGACCCGGCTCACCGGGTCGGCGACCTCGACGACGTCGAGGCGGCCCGGGTCGTCACGCACCGACGTCGGGACGGAGAGGTCGGGAGCGATGCGGGGCAGCAGTCTCGCCGCGTAGTCGATGACGGCCGAGGGGACGCGGAAACCCCGGTCGAGGACCTCGAGGCTGCCGTCGGGTTTCCCGAGGTGGCCGAGCACGTCGTCCCAGCTGCTCGCCGACCACGGCGTCGTCCCCTGGGCGATGTCGCCGAGGACCGTCGCCGCACCCGTGCTGCAGCGCCGGCCGACGGCGCGCAACTGCATGGCCGAGAGGTCCTGCGCCTCGTCGAGGACGACGTGGGCGCGGGACCGGGTGCGCTGCAGCTGGTCACCGATCTCGTCGAGGAGCACGCTGTCGGCGGCCGTCCACTTCGCGGTCCCCGCGGTGCGCGGGGGTCTCGGCCACAGCAGCAGGTCGCGTTCGGCCCCGGTCAGCAGGTCCTGCGAGTTCGCGACGAGGAACTCGCGGTCGGACAGCAACCGCCACAGCACCTTCGCCGCGTCCTGGGCCGGCATCAGCAGCTTCACGGCCTTCCTCACCTCGGCGCTGCGGGCGACGGCGTCCTGCACCACGTCGTCCGGGGAGTCCCCCGCCGCTTCGAACAACTGCAGGACGGCGTGCGAGAGCCGTTGCGGCAGCAGGGCGCGCGCGGCCTCGTAGCGGATCCCGCGGTGGGTCAGCTCGTGCAGGAGGTCCTTGACGAGGTAGCCGGGGACCCGCCACCGCCGGGACCCGCGGGTGACGACGACGGCCCCGCTCTCGAGGACCTGCGCCGGGTCGCCCACCGCCGACCACACCGCACGGCGCACCACCTCGGCCATCCGCCCGTCCCCCTTGAGCGTGGCCACCGAGGAGGGTTCCTCGCCGCGCAACCGCACCTCCTTGCGCCCGTCGCCCGCGACGGTCAGGAGTTCGGTGACGGTGCGCTGCTCGACCTCGACCTCGCCCAGCGCGGGCAGCACGGCCGAGATGTGCGACAGGAACGCCCGGTTCGGCCCGATGACCAGCACGCCCTGCCGGGTCAGGCGCTCGCGGTGGGCGTACAGCAGCCAGGCCGCGCGGTGCAGCCCGACGGCGGTCTTCCCGGTGCCGGGAGCGCCCTGGACGCAGACCGTGGTCTGGGCGTCGGCGCGCACCAGGGCGTCCTGCTCGGGCTGGATGGTGGCGACGATGTCGCGCATGGGGCCGGAGCGCGGGCGCTCGATCTCGCGGGCCAGGATGGCGCTGGAGTGGTCCTGCTCGTCCCGGTCGACGAGGTGCTCGTCCTCGTAGGCCGTCAGCCGGCCCTCCTCGACCCCGAACCGGCGGCGCAGTCGCACCCCCGCGCGGTCGTCGCGGGTGGCCCGGTAGAAACCGCGCGAGACGTCGGCGCGCCAGTCGATGACGACGGGGTCGCCGTGGGAGTCGGTGACGTGGCGGCGCCCGATGTGCAGGTGCTGGCCGTCGTCGTGGTCGGTGCGACCGAAGAACAGCGTCGTCGACGGGTCGTCGACGAGGCTGAGCGCGCGGCGGTGCAGGGCCCAGGCGAGGGCCTCGTCGGCGATGGCGTCCCCACCGTCGGGGACGAGGGACAGCGTGTGCTCACGCATGCGGGCGAGTTCCGCACGGGCGTGGTCGAGGTGGGACTGCTCGGCGGCGAGGACGCCGTCGTGGTCGGACACGGTTCCTCCTGGAGCTCGACCCGGTTCGTGAGAGCCGACTGATTCTGCCGGAATCGCTGCGGGACAACAACGTTGTGATCTCGACACCGTTCGCGGGATGATGGACGTGGTGGTTCTGAGAATTCCCGGAAGTGGTCAAAAGCCCCAGCGTACGGTGGTGGTGCGGCCCTGTCACCGCCTGCGTGTCGCACCGGCGGGAACCGGCTCCGGCCACGCCGCGTCGTACCCGGGTGACCGCACGAACGAAGGCCCACGGGGCCGTCCCGGCAGCACGGGGCGGTCTCGCCGCGATCGCCCTGGCCGGTCTCGCGGTCCTCGGCGGTTGCGGACAGGAACAGGCAGGGAGTCCCACGATGAGCAGTTCGAGCCCCTCCGGTCCGTCGGCGACGACGACCCCCGCCGAGCGGTCGCTGACCGTCGCCCTCGACGACGGGAACGGCACCCGGCAGACCTGGCAGCTGGCCTGCGACGTCGACGGGACCGTCTCGGGCGACCACCCCGACGCCGCGAACGCCTGCGCGGCGATCACCGCGGCGAAGGACCCGTGGGCGCCGGTCGACAAGGACATGGCCTGCACGATGATCTACGGCGGTCCGCAGGTCGCGACCGTCCAGGGGACCTGGGACGGCGTGAGCGTCGACGCCCGCTTCGTGCGGACCGACGGGTGCGAGATCGCCCGCTGGGACCGCCTCGCCCCGCTCCTCCAGCCAGGATCGGTACCCGGTAGCTCCCGTGGCGCGATGTAGGCAATTGATCACAAGGAGTAGCGAAAAGAGCGCGGTCAGGGCAAGGTGTGTTGAGGCGACCTCAGAACGTGTTGAGCCGTACCCATCCAGGGCGCGACCGGCACCGAACGTCTGACGTCCTACGACGACGACGTGACACCTGCCGCGTCGAGCACTGGTGCCAAGGACGGCGCCCTGACTCTAAGGCTGCCCATGTTCAAGAAGTCTCTCATCGTCGACATGATCAACCGCAGTTCCGAGACCCCCGCCGACCGCAGGAACTTCCTGCGCGGCATGGGCCTGCTCTCGGCCGGCACCGTCGGCGCCGGTCTTGTCGGTGCTTCCATCGCCGCCCCCGCGGAGGCCGCCCCGGGCGACCCCATCAGTGACGGCACAGTTCTCAACTTCGCCCTGAACCTCGAGTACCTCGAGGCCGAGTTCTACTGCTTCGCCGCCTACGGCCACGGCTTGTCCGAGGCCATGGCCACCGGTACCGGCACCATGGGTCGCGTCACCGGCGGGCACCGCGTCCCGTTCAAGAGCAAGTCGATGCGGTACTACGCCGAAGAGATCGCCAACGACGAGATCGCCCACGTGAAGTTCCTGCGTGCGAACCTCGGGGCTGCCGCCGTTGCACGGCCGACGATCGACCTGCAGAACTCCTTCACCGGTGCGGCCGTCGCCGCCGGGGTCATCAAGCAGGGCGAGACGTTCGACCCGTTCTCCTCCGAGGCGTTCTTCCTGCTCGGGGCGTTCCTCTTCGAGGACGTCGGGGTCACCGCCTACAAGGGCGCAGCACCGCTCATCCAGAACAAGGGCTACCTCGAGGCCGCCGCCGGCATCCTCGCCGTCGAGGCGTACCACGCGGGCATCGTGCGCACCCTGCTGTACGAGAACGGCCTCTCCACCCCCACCAACGCCATCTCCGACGCCCGCGACGCCCTCGACGGGGCCGGTGCGGACAAGGACCAGGGCATCACCACCGGTGCGTCCGGCCGCGCGAACCTCGTCCCGACCAACACGGACTCGATCGCGTTCAGCCGTTCGCCGCAGGAAGTCCTCAACATCGTGTACCTGACCCCGGGCACCGGCGTCAGCAAGGGCGGGTTCTACCCCGACGGTCTCAACGGCGACCTCAAGACCACCTGATCCTGCCCCCTCGACCTCCGGAAAGAAGAACACCGTGAAGAGATCCGTCATCACCGCCGGCGTGGCCGTCCTCGTCGGCCTCGGCACCACCGTCTCCGTCGCCCTGCCCGCGCAGGCGGCGACCGGTTTCAAGTTCGACCACCGCATCTCGGGCGCGGACCGCTTCGCGACGGCCGTGGCCGCCTCGAAGCTCCTCTACCCCACCGACGACACGGCGAGCGACATCGTCATCGTCAACGGGTACGCCACCGTCGACGGCCTCACCGCGTCCTACCTCGCGGGCCTGAAGAGCGCCCCGATCCTCTACACCGACACGAACGCCGTACCGGCCTCCACCGCGACCGAGATCGCGCGTCTCGGGGCCACCGACGTCTGGATCGTCGGCGGCACCAACCGGGTCTCGCAGGCCCAGGAGGACGCCTGGAAGGCGGCCGGCAAGACCGTGCACCGCCTCGCCGGCGCGGACCGCTACGAGACCTCCGCCCTGGTCGCGGAGGCCGACGACTCCGGCGACGCACCGGAACAGGTGTTCATCGCCAGCGGGCTCTCCACCGCCGACGCCCTCGCCGCCGGACCGGTCGCCTGGGCCCGGAACTACCCGATCCTGCTGACCGACCCGAACAGCGTCCCGGCCGCGACCGCGGACGCCCTGAAGGAACTCGGGACGACGAACCGCGTCGTGCTGGGGAGTTCGACGTCGGTCTCCGACGCCGTCTACACCCAGGTCGCGGGGACCCAGCGCCTCGGCGGTGCCAACCGCCAGGAGACGGCCACCAAGATCGCCGACGACGTCATCGCGAACGACAACTTCGACCCGCAGAGCGTGGCCCTCGTCGGCGGGACGGACGCCACCGCGGCCGACGCGCTCGCTGCGGCCCCGGTCGCGGGTTCCTACGGGGTGTCGCTCGTCTTCACCGGCTTCGACGGCTCCCTGGGCGACAGCACGAAGGCCTACCTGGTCGCGAAGAAGGGCAACTACGTCCTCCCGGGCACCGGGTGGATCTTCGGCGGTCTGCCCTCTGTGCCGCAGGCCACCGTGGACGCGGCGACCGCAGCCGTCCAGTAGTCCCACCCGCTCCGCGAACACCCAGTCAGTCGCCCCCCTCGTCCACCGCCTCCGCGCGGACGAGGGGGGCGATCTGCGTCCGGTCGGTCGGCAGCCGTGAAGCGTGTCTCGTCGAGCCTCGAGAGCGTCTCGCTGTTGCAGCGAACGTCGGTGCCCGCGGGTAGCGTTCCTCTGGAGGCACCCGCGGGGTGACAGCATCCGCGTAGGCGGTAGGAGAGCGATGAGCAGCGAGCTTGAACTGATCAACGACGGCAGCGGCCTCGCAGTCATCGGCACGGCGAGCGATGTCGAGCGGTTCTTCCTGTCATCAGGGCTCGACGAGCTCCCGTCGAAGCCCCTCGACCTCCGTCGAGTTCGAGCCGCGGCGAACATCGGCGGCGGAGTCGCCGAAGCAGGCGAGAGTGTCGCCACGAGCGCCGGACGATGGGTGAAGCTGACCGAGGAGTCGGCACGGGCCTACGAGCACTCGCAGCTGATGAAGGGGTCCGGCAAGGGCGTCTCGCGGGCCATCGCCGTGAACGACAAGGGAAGCACCCAGCACATCCTCCAGATCGTCACGAGACCGGGAACGATCCTCACCAACCCCGCAGTCCTGGCTGGGGTCGGGGCAGTCATGTCGCAGTACGCGATGCAGCAGCAGATGAACGAGATCGTCGACTACCTCGAACTGATCGACGAGAAGGTCACTGACATCCTCCGTGGACAGAAGGATGCCGTGCTCGCCGACATGATCGGCGTCGACTTGACGATCGAAGACGCGCTGATCGTCCGCGACGAGGTCGGCCGCGTCTCACACATCACGTGGTCGAAGGTGCAGGCAACCTCACAGACCCTCGCTCGAACGCAGGCGTACGCGCTGCACGAGTTGGACGCGATCGCCGAGAAGGTCAGGAGGAAGGCCGATGTCGGCAAGCTCGCGAAGGCGACGCAGGAGGCCGAGCCGAAGGTGCGGGAGTGGCTCGTGGTCCTCGCGCACACGTTTCAGCTCCAGGAGGGCGTATCGGTGCTCGAACTCGACCGCGTGCTCGACACATCGCCCGAAGAACTCGACAGTCACCACGCAGGCCTGCTGAAGGCACGCCAGAACCGCCTCGAGCGGATCGGGCGGAGTACCGCCACGCTGCTGGCGCAGATGGACGCGACCGGACGCAAGGCCAACGCCAAGGTGCTCACCCACCCCTTCGACTCCCCTGCCGCCGTCGAGGCGAGCAACCGGATCGCCGCCGAGATCCACAGTCTCCGTGAACGGCTTGGAATCGAGTCCGACGCCGAGTCCGCGACGGCGAAGCGCTGGGGCCAGGCTGCGGGCGAGGTACTGGACAGGGTTCGTGTCGGGACGGCCGGAGGAGCCATGGCAGCCAAGCGATTCGGCGACCAGACCTTCGACCGCGCCACGGAGGTCTTCCGTGTCGGCGACCTCGACGACGACGGCGCCCCAGATCAGCCGAGGGCAGCGGCAGCAGCGAAGTCTGCAGGAGCGGCGATCAAGGTGGCTGCCACTGGCGCCGCAGGAACTGTCGGCAGTGTGTTCCGGCGCAAGCGCGGAGCCGACGAAGATGTCGACGAGCCTGGTCCACATCTTTCGGGGCGCATCGATCCGTGAACGAGTCTTCCCGAACGGGGAGGAAACAAGCCCTTTGTCAGTAGTGGCCAGGTGCTACTGACGAGGACTCATCGCGTTTCAGCGTTGATGAGGTACCTCGAGCGCATGACCCACGGCTGCAGCAACCACGACCTGGCCACGCAAGATCGACCCGCGGGATGACGTGCGGATGATCCCCTGGGTGGTCCCGTCGGGAGCAGAGAGTCGGCATCGTCGTCCTGTGACATCTGAGATGGCGTTGTGGATCGCGGTGGGTGCTTGCGTGGGTTGTGTCCTGATCGCGGGACGTCGGGTGGTGCGGGGGACCCCTGACCGCGTGGGACGACGAGGAGTGTCCGTCCTGCTCGCGGTACTGGGCGTGGCTGCGGTAGTGGCGTCGGTGCCTGACGGACCGCGGTGGCAGTTGCTGCCGGTGGTGGTCGCCGCTCTGCTCGCCGCGGGCACCACCTTGGCGAGTTCCCGTCGCCGGGTACTGGTGCCGGCCCTGGTCTTGACCGCGCTCACCGCGGTGAGCGGTGCCGGGACGGTGTCGGCGTTCCCACCGCTGCAGATTCCTGAGCCCAGCGGACCCCACGCGGTGGGGACGACCGAACTCGCGTGGGAGGCGCCGACGGACCGCGCTGATCATCTCCTCGTCGCACAGGTGTGGTACCCGGCCGCGCGGGCGGGCGGTCCCCCCAGCCTCTACCTGGGGCGTGACGAGCACGAGGCCGCGACCGTGGCGAACGCGCTCGCCTCGACGTTCGGCGCTCCGTCGTTCCTGCTGAGGGAGGCCCAGGTCGGGAAGTCGCCGGCCGTCGCGGACGCGGCGGCAGCCACCGGGCGCTTCCCAGTCGTCTTGTTCTCCCCGGGTGACGTGAGCGTGCGGCGGCAGAACACGGCCTGGGCCGTCGACGTCGCCAGTCACGGATACGTCGTCGTGGCGTTGGACCACCCGTACGACTCGGCGGTGCAGGTGGACCGGTCGGGTCGGGCCACGGGCACCACGGTCCACGCGACCGGGGACGACGCCCGCGACAACGCCGCTGCCGACGGGCAGGTGCGGCTCCGTGCGCGGCAGATGTCCTCCGCCCTCGACCAGCTGGGTCGGGTCGAGGAGGGCCTGGACGACTCTCCGGTGACCGGCCACCTGGACTTGGCGCGTGTGGTGGCCTCCGGGCACTCCCTCGGGGGAGCGGCGGCGATGCGTGCCGCCGCAGACGATTCACGCGTGGACGCCGCCATCGACCTCGACGGCCTCCCGCGCACCAGTCCCCGCCCAGAGGTCCCGGTCCTGATCGTCGTGGCCGGTCGGGGAACCGGTGACGCGGCGAACGACGTCAAGTACCGTGGCCACGTCCGTGACGTCCTGTCCCGATCCCGGGACGGGCGGATCGTGACCGTGCCCCAGGCGTCGCACCTGTCGTTCACCGACGCGCCGCTGTTCTTGCCCCCCGTCCCCTCCGTGGTCGGTTCCCTCGGCCGTGAGGGTGCGGTCCGCAAGACGTCCACGGTGACTGAGGAGTTCTTGCACGACGTCTTCGCGCAGTGAGGCTCGATGGCACCGGCATCCCCACCGACCGCATCCACGACCGAACTGGTCGACGTGACCGCTGGTACTCCGGAAGGCACCGTCAGCACGGCGGTCTGGTCCAGGTCCTCACCGATGCTGATGGGCGGCCGTTGTGGGTTTCGCCCGTGGAGCCGCGCTGCACTCATGACCTGACTTCGGCCCGCATCCACGCCCTGCCGGCGCTCTACCGCGCAGCTCGTGGCGGTGTGCCGACGCTGGCCGACAGGGCGTGCACCGGTGCCGGGGCCGGCATCCGCGTTCCCGTGCACCGTCCCACAGGTAGCCAGGTTCTCGACCGCAGCACACGAGGATGGAACTCCTACGTCAACGCCGAACGCGCCTTCGTCGAGCACGGCATCGCCCACCTCAAGACCCGCTGGCGAGCCTTGCACCGGGTCAGCCTGTGCCCGTGGCGATCAGCACGATCGTCGCCACGGCCCTGGTCCTGAGCCGGCTGGAGAACCGCTGCTGACAAGGGCTCGATGCGCACGGCTGAACTTCTTGCCCGGCCACGGTGCCGGCGGTACGACATGTCGAGGTGGAGACGACGTGGACGGTTCACCAGCGGTGATCGCCGCTGCTCGCTGCAGTCCCGACCGCGCGGCGCGCGAGGCAGCAACGAGCGACCCGTCGGCTCCCTCGCTTCGAAGATCCGGGCGTCCTGGTCGAGTTCCACCGGCTGGGTCGGACCTCCCAACCAGAGGGTGGCCGACGTCCTGCTCCAGTTCGAACGGCCCGGTACCAGCGACGGACCGACTGAGGTGATCAGCGGTCGACTCGAGCACCTGCGTGGCTCGGCGCTGGGGTTCCGCAGTCTCACCAACCACGGCCGAGGCCCGCAGGACGCGGCGACGACCCGCCGCTGCCACGTCATCGACCGGCTCGACCCGGTCCCCCTCGTCCGCCTGCGACGGCACGTCAGGTGGTGATCCAGTGGTCCGGGGGCGCCTGCGGAACGTCGGGAACCTCCCGCTCCTCCTCGCGCCACCCACCCGGTCCGAAGACCTCGTCGGCGACCAGCCGCCAGAACCGTCCGGCGGCGACGTTGTCGTGCTGGAAGACGACGTCCCAGGGTCCCGCGTGCCGGCCGAGGACGTCGAGGGCCAGCCGGCGACCCACCCCGTCCCGGCGGGCGACCGGCGCGACCCAGAACGCCGTCACCGCACGACGTTCCTCCGTCAACCCCGCGACGACCGCGAAACCCACCGGTGCCGCCTCCCCGGTCCTCGGGTGCGGTCGCCAGGCGAGGTACGTCGCGACGTCCGCGTCCGCACCGGACGGCAGACCCTGCGTCTGGTATCGGCCGCCGGGGTAGGGGAGGGCGGAGACCGTGAGGGCGAGGTCGTGACGGAAGCACTGCCACAACCAGGCCACGACGTCGTGCTCCGCCCGGTCGACGGGACGGATCTCGAGGTCGTTCACCGCTGGTCCCCGGCCTCGAAGGGGCCGGACACGACCTGACCGACGGCGATCCGCACACCGGTCATCCTGTCAGCGGGGTTCAGGCGGCCTCGTGCGAGCTGTTCGCTCGACGCGCCCGGTGCGCGTCCAGGTGGACGACCTCCGCGTGCGGTCCCGCTTCCTCGCGGGCGGCGCGCAGGACGATCCGCGTCGCGTCGCCGAACTCGGCACCGCGCGGGGCGACGAGCAGCAGCCCGTCGCCCCTCCCCTCACGCGCGGCTCGACCCGCAGTGGCCATGACGACGAGAACCAGCGTTCCCAGCGGAACCACGACCCCGACGAGAATGCTCATCACGATACCCATCCCCCACGCCTCCCCCGGCGCTCGACCACTCGAACCGAACACCTCGAGCATCGGGGACGGAGCTGTGCGGGGCGCATCGGACCGCGGGTGGAACCGCTGGTACTCCCGCAGGAGGACCCTCCCCCGCAGGGCGTGGGGTCAGCGTCCGAGGAAGCGGTCGCGGGCGAGAACCCCGATGTCCGGGGCGTCGGTGAACAGACCGTCGATCCCGGTGTCGAACAACGCCTGCGCGTAGTCGAGCACGTGACCCCAGGCCGTCGGGTCCTCGCCGTCGCGGTACTGCTCGGGCAGGAAGGTGTTCTCGGGTCGCAACGTGTACGGCACGACCTCCAGGTCCGCCGCGTGGGCGTCGTCGACGAGTCCCCGCGTCACCTGCACCAGCGACGGGCCGATCTGGTCCGTGAACGTGGCGAGCTCGCGCAGGGCCGAGGGGATCAGCAGGTCCGCGTACTGGCGGGGGTCACCGGCCGCGACGAGGTCGGCCGGGGCACCCGTCTCCGAGGTGAGGAACACCGTGGGCGTCCGCAGGCCGTAGGTCGAGCGCAACTGCTGCAGGTTGGTCAGCTCGAAGGACTGCACGACGACCGGCGCGTCGGCGGAGTTCAGGCCGGCGGAGTTGAGCGTCGCCACCACCTCCGCCTCGACGTCGAACCCGAGGGAACGGAAGTAGGTCGAGTGCTTGATCTCCGGGACGATCCCGATCGTGCGGCCGAGCTCGCGGGACAGGCGCTGCCGCAGCCGGAGGGCCTCGCGGAACGTCGGGACCCGCCACGACCCGTCGTAGATCGTGTTGTGTTGACGGATCTGCGGGAGGCGTTCCTTCGCCCGCAACGTGCGGAGCTCGGCCAGCGTGAAGTCGGTGGTGAACCATCCGGTGTACACGATCCCGTCGATGGTCCGCGTCGCCGACCGGTCGGCGAACTCCGGGTGGTCGGCGACGTCGGTGGTCCCGGAGATCTCGGGTTCGTGCCGACAGACCAGGACACCGTCCTTCGTCGGGACCAGGTCGGGTTCGACGACGTCCGCGCCCATCCGGGCCGCGAGTTCCCACGACGCCGTGGTGTGCTCGGGACGGTAGGCGGAGGCGCCGCGGTGGCCGACGACGAAGGGTGTCGGCCACCCGTGGTCGGGGGCGGCCGAGGCGGCCGTGGCCGTGACGGGGACCACCGCGAGCCCGCCGAGGACGGCGGAGGCGGTGAGGACGGAACGACGGGACGGGGCTGCGCTGCGCTGCGTCATGCCCGCAGTGAACTCCCGCCGGGCCCGTCCCGCACAGGGAGGTCTGGGCGGGCTCCGGGGGAACTCACTTCAGCAGGCGGGACATCCTGCGGTCGGCGAGGGGTTTGCCGCCGGTCTGGCAGGTGGCGCAGTACTGCATCGAGCGGTCGGCGAAGGAGACCTCGCGCACGGTGTCCCCGCAGACCGGGCAGGGCAGCCCCGTCCGTCCGTGGACGCGCATGCCGGCCCGTTTGGCGTCCTTGAGCTCCTGGGCGGGTTTGCCGCCGGCCTCGGCCACGGCGCCCCGCAACGTCGTCCGCAACGCGGTGTAGAGCCGTTCCACCTCCGCCTCGGAGAGTTTCCCGGCGATCGCGTACGGGGAGAGCTTCGCGACGTGCAGCACCTCGTCGGAGTAAGCGTTCCCGACTCCCGCGAGCACCGACTGCTCGCGGAGCAACCCCTTGATCTGCTGCCGCGAACCGTTCAGCAGCGACTCGAACGTGGTCAGGTCGAAGGAGTCGTCGAGGGGGTCGGGCCCCAGCGAGGCGATCCCCGGAACCTGCTGGACGTCTTTCACGACGTGCACGGCCAGCCGCTTCTGGGTGCCGGCCTCGGTCAGGTCGAACCCCGGCGGGCGTTCGGGGTCCTCGTCGCCCTCGGGGGCGAGCCGGACCCGCAAGGCGACGGGGTTCTTGCCGCTGGGCTTCAGCGGCGCCTTCGGCAGGGCGTCGGACCAGCGCACCCACCCCGCGCGGGACAGGTGGATCGCGAGGTGGATCCCGTCGACGTCGATGTCCAGCCACTTGCCGTGCCGCTCGACGCCGCTGACCAGCAGTCCACCGAGCGCCGTCGGCGGCGGGTCGTAGGTCTTGAGCACGTTGAGAGCGCCGACCTCGACGCGGGCGACGACGCGGTCCGTCATCCGCTCGCGCAGGAAGGCGGCGAGCCCTTCGACCTCGGGGAGCTCCGGCACCCGCCCAGTGTGGTGCACCGGCCACCGCGCGGCCAGGTTTCGTCGCACCGCAACCGTGCTCGACGGCCCGCAGAACTGTGGTTCTGGCGTTGTCGTGGCTCGCGGCGGACGTGCTCTCATGGCCGCTGCCCCCTGAGAGGAAACCCGTGGATCCCGCCGTCTTCGCCGCCAGCTTCCTGCCGATCCTGCTGCTGGAGCTGCCCGACAAGACCTTCGTGGCGACCCTCGTGCTCGCCACTCGGTTCAAGCCGCTGACGGCCTGGATCGGGGTCGGCCTCGCCTTCGCCGTGCAGTGCCTCATCGCCGTCGTCGCCGGACGCCTGCTCGCCCAGCTGCCCGAACGGCCGGTCGCGGCGGTGGCGGCGCTGCTGTTCGCCGTCGGCGCCTTCACCCTCTTCCGCGGTGCGGCGAAGGCGCAGCAGGCCGAGGCGGACGCGCTGCAGGAGTACGAGCAGAAGGTCACGGGCGGGAAGTCGGGGGTGCGCGCCGTCCTGGCCTGCTTCGGGGTCGTCTTCCTGGCCGAGTGGGGCGACCTGTCGCAGCTCTTCACCGCCGGCCTGGCCGCACGCTACGACGACCCGGTCTCGGTGTTCCTCGGTTCCTGGGCCGCACTGCTCGTGGTGTCCGGGCTGGCCGCGGCGATCGGCGCGACGGTGGTGAAGAGGCTCAGCGTCGCCACCGTGAGCCGGATCGGCGGGGTCGTCTGCTCCGTCCTGGCGGTCCTGACCGTCCTCGAGGTGGCAGGCGTCGACCTGCCGGTCTGAGCCCGTGGGGCCCCTGTGACGGCGGTGGGCCGAGACACGAGTTCCGCCTGCGTTCGGACAAGCGGCGACCCGAGTGATTGACTGTGTGTCACGCATCGATGACTCTGCTCACATGCGTGGGGCTGGAGCGCCGTGGAGGGACCTCGGCGGGGTGTCGTTCGGGGCTGGGGAGGTCGAGGACCGTTGTTCCGCGTGGTCCTCCCACCCAACCCCCGGTCGGTCGGCATCGCGAGGTGGCTCATCACGGAGTGGTGCGCGCCCTGGGTCGCGGCCGACGAGATCCAGGAGGACACCGTCGAGGCCGCGCTGCTGCTGGCCAGCGAGGTCGTGACCAACGCCGTCATCCACGGTGACGGCATGGTGCTGGTGGCCCTCAACCGCGTCAACGGCGCCTCGCTGCGCGTGGAGGTCTCCGACAACGGCGGTGGGATGCCGCTGATCGGCTCGCAGCGCGCCGACGCCGAGAGCGGACGCGGGATGGCCATGGTCGAGCTGCTGTCCAGCCGCTGGGGAACCGACCTCGCCGTCGGCCCGCTCGGCAAGACCGTCTGGTTCGAGCTCTCCGGGTCCTGAAGCCCCCCTGCTGTCAGACGCGCACGAACGCGTCCTTCCCGGCCGCCCGCGCCGCCACCAGCTGCCCGGCCGCCACCAGCACGAGCACCACCAGAGGCACCGTCCACGAACCGCTCGCCACGTGCAGCGCCCCGATGAGCACCGGCCCGACCGCGGCCGCGAGGTAGCCGACGCCCTGCGCCATCCCGGACAACGCGACCGCCGTGGCCCCGTCCGCCGCCCGCGCCGAGACGCTCGCGAGCGCCAGCACGACGGCCCCACCCATCCCGAGCCCGGCGACGACGACGGCGACGACGGCCGCGTCGGGGACGAGCAGGAGGAGCAGCAGGCCGGTGATCGTGAACGTCGTGGCCCCCATCGCCGCGCGCCGGGTGCGCACGACGGTGCGACCCGCGACGACGGGGACGAGCAGGCTGCCGACCACTCCGGCGACCTGCATCACCGACAGCAGCACACCGGCGGCGGCGCGGTCGGTCCTGGAGCGGTCGTGGACCATCGTCGCCAGCCACGCCAGCATCACGTAGAAGATCACCGACTGGGCGGCCATGAACGCGGTGACCGCCCAGGCCAGTCCCGAACCCCAGGGCGCGCGGGGTCGCGGTCCTCCGGTCGCCGGGCCGGAACCGCGGCGGACCAGGGGCAGCCACAGCACGGCGCAGACGAGGGCGGGTGCCGCCCACACGACCAGCGCGCTGCGCCAGCCGCCGGCGAGGTGCTCCGACAGCGGCACGGCGACGCCGGAGGAGACGCTGGCGACGACCTGCATGAGGACGACGTAGGTGCTGGTGAGCAGGGGGATCCGGCCGGGGAACTCGGCGCGGATGAGCGCGGGCATGAGCACGTTGGCGACGCCGATGGCGACCCCGAGGACGGCGGTCCCGGCGAAGAGGGGCACGACGCCCGGGACCCAGCGCAGCAGGGACCCGGCGACCAGCAGGAACAGCGCGAGGACCAGGGTGAGCCGGGTCCCGAGGCGGGCGGCGACCCGCGGGACGACGAGCGAGCTCGCGGCGAAGGCCAGCAGCGGCAGCGACGTCAGCGCTCCGGCGAGCGTCGCGGAGAGGGCGAGGTCGTCGGAGACGATCGGGAGCACGGACCCGACCCCGGTGATGGGGGCGCGCATGGCGCAGGCGACCAGCAGCAGCCCCACGAGGAGGACGACGGTGGTGCGGCGGGTGGCCGGGGCGGTGGGGGCGGTGGGGGTCTCGGGTGTGCGCATGACCTGGGCATCGTCGCGCACGGGTGGTTCGGTCGGGACACCGGTCAGGAGCGGCGGGACTCCCGCCGCAGGTAGACCAGGCCGAGGACCGGCAGCACGAGCGGGACGAAGCCGTAGCCGCGGCCGTAGCCGGACCAGACGGTGGAGTCGGGGAAGGCGGCCGCGTCGGCGAGGCTGAGGGTCCCCACGGTCAGGACACCGAGCAGTTCGACGCTGCAGGCCACCCAGGCGGCGCGACGCCAGCCGTGGCCCGTGCGGCCCAGCCCGAGCGTCGCGACGACGTAGACGACCCCGGCGAAGGCGGACAGCACGTAGGCGAGCGGGGCCTCGTGGAACTGCGTCGCGATCTGGACGCCGGCGCGGGAAACCGCGGCGATGGCGAAGACGCCGTAGAGGGCGACCAGGACGCGTCCCAGCCCCGTCGTCCGGCGGGGCTCGGGTCGCCCGCTCACCGGGTCACTGCTCACTGGGTCACTCCGAACAGCAGGTAGGCGCGGTAGGCGATGACGACGACGGCGAAGCAGGCGACGACGAGCACGAGCGTGCTGGGTCGTGACCGGTCCGCGAGCGCCCAGAACGTCCCCGCCGGCAGCACGAACGGCGACACGACGAGGTAGGCGATCGTGGTGGCGAGCTCGACCGGACGCGGTCCGGTGACGAGGTCGACGACCCCGTCGACCACGAGGGCCAGGACACCGAGTTCGAGGACGGCGAGCCCGCCGAGCAGGGCGCGCCCGACCGGGCGGTCCCGGGCGACGACGACGACCGCCCAGGCACCCACGACGAGGGCGAGCAGGCAGACCACCGCGACGAGGATCCCGGACACGGGGGTGAACTCTACGGTCATCGGGAAGACGGACTCCGGTCCGGTTGTTGAGCCGGTACGTGGACCTCTTCTCCCCCGTCGCCCTGGGCGACCTCCAGCTGCCCAACCGCCTCGTCATGGCCCCCCTGACCCGGACCCGCTCCGGTGCCGAGGGTGTCCCCGGACCCCTCGTGGCCGAGCACTACGCCCAGCGCGCGAGCACCGGCCTCATCGTCACCGAAGGCACTTACCCCAGCCGCGAGTCGCGGTCCTACCCCGGCCAGCCCGGGATCGTCACCGACGAGCAGCAGGAGGGTTGGCGCGGTGTCGCCGAGGCGGTGCACGCCCGCGGCGGCCGTCTCGTGATGCAGGTCATGCACGGTGGCCGCGTCACGCACCCCGACATCACCGGCACCGAGCGGATCGTCGGGCCGAGCGCCATCGCGATCCAGGGGGAGACCCACACCGCGACCGGCAAGGTCGCCTACCCGGTCCCGCACGAGCTGACGACGTCCGAGATCGCCGACGTCGTCGCCGACTTCGTCACCGCGTCGCGTCGCGCCGTCGACGCCGGGCTGGACGGGGTCGAGATCCACTCCGCGAACGGCTACCTGCTGCACCAGTTCCTGGCGCCGGGGTCGAACCACCGCACCGACTCCTACGGCGGTTCCCCGGAGAACCGTGCGCGCCTCTCGATCGAGGTCGCGACGGCCGTGGCCGCCGAGCTCGGCGCCGGCCGCGTGGGCATCCGCATCTCCCCCGCGCACAACATCCAGGACGCGCTCGAGACCGACCCCGCCGACGTCGAGGCCACCTACGCCGCGCTGGTCGAGGGTCTGGCTCCGCTGGGTCTGGCCTACCTGAGCGTCCTGCACGCCGATCCGACGGGCGACCTCGTCCAGGGTCTGCGCAAGCGCTTCGAGGGTCCGCTCATGCTGAACACCGGTTTCGCCGCCGTGACCACCCGCGAGGAGGCCACGGGCCTCGTCGCCGACGGTGTCGCGGACGTCGTCGCCGTGGGCCGCGCCGTGATGGCGAACCCGGACCTGCTGGAGCGCTGGCAGGGGGGTCACCCCGAGAACGAGCTCGACCCGACCACGAGCTACGGCTCGGGCGCCGAGGGCTACACGGACTACCCCTTCCTGGCCTGACCTCCCGACGTGGCGGCGAGGTCGGCGCAGGCGCGCAGGGAGTCCTTCTCCTGCAGCGCCTCGGCCGCCTCGTCGCCCGTCAGCGGGACGGGGACCCCGGAACGGATGGTGGCGGGAGTCCACGCCGCGGCGGAGACCCCGCCCGTTCCGGGCAGCGTCAGCTTCAGGACGCCGGAGTCGACCGTCCCGGGGCGCTCGGCGTAGAACACGAAGTTCCCGAGGCCGTAGTCGACGAAACCCGTCCGGTCCCCGGCGGTCAGGAAACCCTGCCCGAGCTGGATGTGCGCGTGCGATCCGACGACGGCGTCGGCGCCCGCGGCGACGAGTTCTCGGGCGATCCGGCGCTGGTCGTCGGTGGGGCACCCGGCGAGTTCCCTGCCGTAGTGCAGGACGACGACGATCGAGTCGCTGCGTCCGCGTTCGGCCTTCACCGCGGCGACGAGCCGCGCCCGTCCGGAGTCCGTCTGCACGGAGGCCAGCCCGGGTTTCTCCGCGGTCGCGGTCCACGCCGTCGCGAGCGAGGTGTCGAGGACCTGGGTGGCGTCGAACACGGCGAGGCGGTTGTCGCGGACGGTCGTGCGGTACGGCGCGAACGCCGCACCGACGTCCGTCCCCAGCCCGATGACGGGCAGTCCCTGCGCCTTCCCCGCGGCGAGGGTGTCCTGCAGACCGGTCCGGCCGTAGTCGAGGCTGTGGTTGTTGGCCATCGCCGCGACGTCGACCCCGACCGCCTTCAGCGCGCCGAGCCCGGACGCCGGCGCCCGGAACGTGTACTTCTTGCCCGCCGCGTCACCGCGGTCGGTGATCGCGGTCTCGACGTTGACCACGGTGACGTCGGCGTCGCCGAGCACCCCCGCGACCGCCTCCAGCCCGCCGGGTTCGAGGGCCGCGGCGCTGGAGCCGGCGAAGTGGACGTCGCCGGCGACGTTCACGGTGATGGGTTGCGGCGCGGGTGCTTCCGGGTCACCGGAGCACCCGGCGACGAGCAGCAGGGCCACGACCACGAGAACCCCTGAGCGCACCGGGCCACAGTAGGGGCGGGACCGGAGGTTAGGGTCGCGACGTGCCGGAACTGCCCGAGGTCGAGTCCGCCCGCAAGGTCATCGAGGAGAGCGGTCTGGACCGCCGGATCGCCGACGTCGACGACCGCGACACCTACGAGTGCCGCCCGCACGCACCGGGCGATCTGCGCAAGGCCCTGGTGGGCCGGACCCTGACCGCGGCCCACCGCCGCGGCAAGTCGATGTGGTGCGACACCTCCGGCTCGGGTTCAGGCGGCGGTCCCGCGCTGGGGATCCACCTCGGCATGAGCGGGCGCATCTTCATCAGCCCGCCCGGCGGCGAGGGAGACCTGGCGGTCGGCGGTGACTACGCGGGACCGCGGCCGCAACCGGGTCAGGTCAAGGAGGAGTGGTACCGCTTCACCCTGGACTTCGAGGACGGCGGGCAGTTGCGCCTCTTCGACAAGCGCCGCCTGGGCCGGGTCCGGCTCGATCCCGACCTGGACGCGCTGGGGCCGGACGCCGGGGAGATCGGTCGCGACGAGTTCCGCGAACGCGTCGGCCGTGGAACCGCTCCGTTGAAGGCGCGGCTGCTGGACCAGTCGGTGCTGGCGGGGATCGGGAACCTGCTGGCCGACGAGGTGCTGTGGCGCAGCCGGACGTCCCCGCGCAGGCCGGCCGGGGAGCTGCGCACCGAAGAGCTCGACGAACTCCGCCGGGAACTGCGCGCCGGGATCCGGCACGCGATCGAGCACGGCGGCGTCCACACCGGCGAGGTGATCCCGCACCGCACGAACGGAGGCCACTGCCCCCGCTGCGGCGCCGAGATGGTGCGCGCGACGGTCGGAGGCCGCACGACGTGGTGGTGCTCGGCGGAACAGGCCTGACCCGCCCTTCCCGAGCACGGGAGGGCTCGATCTCCTGGAACGGGTCGAGGAACGGGAACTCACCGGCCCGGGGTGAAGGTGGCCACGGCGCTCTCCGGGCGGTCGACGAACGGCGGCGGACGACCGTGCCGACTCTCCTCCAGGTCCCGGCCTCCCGCCAGCAGCACGCTGGTCCCGGTCCAGACGACAGCGCTGTCGCTCCGACGCTGCCAGGGACCGTCGCCGATGGTCCGCCAGGTGTCGGCGTCGGGGTCGTAGGCCGCGCCCAGCGGCCCGGTCGCGGGGTTGCAGGAGCCGCCGTACTCGAACGCCGGGTCGTCGGGTCCGCTCCCGTCGATGCACATGGTGAAGTCCCGCGACCGCGGCCCGCCCCACACCACCAGCTCGCGACCGGTCCAGGCCAGCAGCGGCGCGCCGTAGACCGCCTCCTGGGGCGCGGTCTGAAGGGGGTCCGCTGCACCCCGCGTCCAGCGGTCCCCGACCACGTCGTAGCGCTCGACCCCCCGGTCGAGACCGAAGGCCAGCACCTGTTCCCCCGTCCAGACGACTCCGCTGCCCGCGGCGGCCGGTCCGGGGTCGACGTCCCGCCAGGACCCCTGCGAGGGGTCGTAGGCGAGTCCGACGTCGATCACCCCTTCGGCGCCGAAGACCGCACCCAGGAGCATCCACTCCCGCCCGGTCCACAGGCTGTGCACGGACGTGTTGACCGATGCGAGCCCTTCCGGGGGCACGCCCACCGAGGCCGGCAGCGGCGGGACCGGCAACGGGGTCCACGCGGCGTCCCCCGGGTGCAGCGCCCAGGCCCCCGCGGCGGGGGACCACACCAGGACCTCTCCGTCGGCCCACGCACTCGTCGCGACGACCGTGCCCGGCATCCACGGGAGGTCCGGCAGGCGTGCCCAACTGCCCGCTCCCGCGTCGGGGGTGAAGGCCGCCACGTCGAGGGCACCCGCCGGGCGGGACTCGCACACGGCCCAGGGATCGACGCCACCGACGAGGACCGCCTCGGTCCCCGTCCACAGCAGGTCGGCACCGCTGCGGGCGGCCACGGGCGCCGCGGCCATCGCCGTCCAGGAACCCGGCGAGCCCGGTGTCCAGGCCGCCCCGTCGTCCGTCACCGCGACCGCGCAGCCGTCGGCCCGCGGCGACGAACCGCCCCACACCAGGGCCTGGTCGCCGGTCCACACCGCAGCCTGCCCGGTGCGCAGCACGGGCGTCTCGAGGGGCGGAGCCGCCAACTCCGTCCATCCCCCGGTGTCCGGCGGGGGCGGGTCGTCCCGGTCGGCACCACCACAGGCAGCCACCACCACCAGCACCGCGACGACGACCGGAGCACCTCGCACCTCCCGAGCTTGCCCCAGGAACGCCCGCACCGCAGCGGTTCCGGTGTCAGCCCGGAGCACCCGGGAGGACGTCGCCTCCGCGCTCTGGACGTCAGCGGCCGTGGAACCCCGCCCGCGACCTCTCGACGTGGGTCTCCATGCAGCGGCTCGCCTGGGCCTCGTCACCGGCCGCGATGGCGGCGACGATCTGGCGGTGCTCGGTCCAGGCCCGCTTCCCCTGCTGCGGGACGGTCGTCGCGTAGGCCCACTGGATCCGCTCGGTCACCCGGCGCAGCACCATCGTCATGCTCGCCGCTCCCGAGGCCCGCGCGATGCTCGCGTGGAACTCGGCGTTCAGCCGGGCCCCCTCGGCCGCCCGTTCCTCGGCCAGCGCCGCGAAACCCGCCTCGACGATCTCCCCGAGCCCGGCGACGAGACCGTCCGCGTCCCCCGCCGCGACCCGCCGCGCGCAGCGGGCCGCGGTGATCCCCTCGGCGACCCTGCGGACGGCGTAGAGGTCCGCGAGGTCGTCGACGGGCACGGCGGCGACCGTCGCGCCCGCGTTGGGGCGCAGGTCGAGGAAACCGTCGGCGGCCAGGGCCCGCACGGCTTCCCGCACCGGGACGCGGGAGGTCCCGTACCGCTGCGCCAGGAGGGTCTCGGTGAGGCGGGATCCCGGGGGCAGCGCGCCGCTGAGGACGTCCTGGCGCAGGGCCTCGGTGACCCGTTCCGCCGTGGCGCCCACCTCAGGCCGCGCGCAGGGGGGTGGCCCCGGGGATCGCCGTCAGGAGTTCGCGGGTGTACTCGTGCTGGGGGTGGTCGAACACGTCCTCGATCCTGCCCGCTTCGACGACCTCCCCGCGCCGCATGACCAGCACGTCGTGCGCGATGCTGCGCGCGACGGCGAGGTCGTGGGTGATGAACAGGTAGCTCACCCCGAGGTCGGCCTGCAACCGGCCCAGGAGTTCCAGCACCTGCTTCTGCACCAGGACGTCGAGCGCCGAGACGGCCTCGTCGCACACCACCAGCTTCGGGTTCAGCGCGAGCGCCCGGGCGATCGCAACCCGCTGCCGCTGCCCGCCGGAGAGTTCCGCCGGGCGTCGCTGGGCGAGGTCGCGGCCGAGGGCGACCTGGTCGAGCAGTTCCCCGACGCGTTCCCGACGGGCCCGGGCGTCACCGACCGAGAACACCCGCAGCGGTTCGTCGATCAGCCGTTCGACGGTCATCGTCGGGTCCAGCGAACCGTAGGGGTCCTGGAACACGGGTTGCATGTCGCGGCGCCCACCGTCGAGCGTCACCGTGCCCGACGTCGGTTCCTCCAACCCCAGGACCATCCGCGCCGTCGTCGACTTCCCCGAGCCGGACTCCCCCACGACGGCCGTCGTGGTCCCGGCCCGCACCGAGAACGACACGTCGGACACCGCCCGCAACCGTTCGCGCCGGCCGCGGACCCGGTATTCCTTGACGAGGTTCTCCACCCGCAGCACCTCCGCCGCCCCCTCCGGCGCGGTGCGGGGTTCGGTGCGTCCCGGCACCGCGGCGACCAACCGCTGGGTGTACTCGTGCGCCGGGGAGCGCAGGACACCCTGCGCCGCAACGGTCTCCACGATCCGGCCCGCCGACATCACCACGACCTCGTCGCAGCGGTCCGCGGCGAGGGCCAGGTCGTGGGTGATGAGCAGCAGCGAGGCACCCCGGGCCGCGGTGAGGCGTTCGAGGTGGTCGAGGATCTGGCGCTGGACGGTGACGTCGAGCGCGGAGGTGGGTTCGTCGGCGATGAGGAGTTCCGGTTCCGCGGCCAGGGCCATCGCGATGAGGACGCGCTGGCGCATCCCGCCGGAGAACTCGTGCGGGTACTGCTTCGCCCGACGGCCGGCGTCGGGGATCCCGGCCTCCTCCAGCAGTTCCACCGCTCGCGTCCGCGCCGCCGCCCCGCGGGCCATCCCGTGGATGACCAGGGTCTCCGCGACCTGTCGCCCCACCCGCGCGGAGGGGTTCAGGTTCGACATCGGGTCCTGCGGGACGAGACCGATCTGGCGTCCGCGCAGCCGCGCGGCGCGACGTTCGTCCCGGCCCTGCACGGCCGCGGTGACGTCCTCACCGTCGAAGAGGACCCGCCCGGCGGTGATGCGGCCCCGACCCGGCAGCAACCCGATCGCCGCGGCGGCCGTGGTCGACTTGCCCGACCCCGAAGCCCCCACCACCGCGACCCGCTGGCCCCGGCCGACGGTGAGGTCCACCCCGTGGACGACGGTGTTCGTGCCGTAGGCGACGTCGAGTCCTTCGATCCTCAGCAGCTCGTCCACCCCGCTCACCGCCCCGCCGCGTAACCCTGGGCGCCGCGGGAGTTCGCGGCGGCCTGCAGCACTCCGGTCGCCGGGTCCCGTTCGACCGTGGACAACCGCCCGAGCGTCCACCCGCCCGCGACGGTCACCTCGTGCCCGCGCGCCCGCAGACCGGCGACGACGTCCGCCCCGATCCGGTCCTCGACGACGGCACCCCCCGGGGTCCACGTCCGGGGCCAGAACGACCCCGGCATCGACGTCGTGTGCAGCGCGGGGGCGTCGATGGCCTGCTGCGGCGAGTACCCACCGACGAGGGTCCGCAGCAGGTAGAGCAACTGCCACTGGTCCTGCTGGTCGCCGCCGGGGGTTCCCAGCGCCGCGACGGGAACCCCGTCGCGCAGCAGCAGCGTCGGGGTCAGCGTGGTGCGCGGCCGTTCCCCCGGGGTGAGGGCGGAGGGGGAACCCTCCTCCAGCCACGTCATCTGCAACCGCGACCCGAGGCAGAAGCCGAGTTCCGGGATCGTCGGGGAGGACTGCAACCACCCGCCCGACGGCGTGGCGGAGACGATGTTCCCCCAGCGGTCGACGACGTCGAGGTGGCAGGTGTCGCCGCGGGTCGTCCCGCCGGCCTCCACCGTGGGCTCGCCGACGGTGGGCTCCCCCACTCCCACCGCGTCGGGGGCCTCGGTGGCCAGCGGCGGCAGGAACGGTTCCGCACCGTCCACGACACCGGGGCGGAACTCGTGCGAGGCGCGGTCGGTGATGAGCGCGCGTCGCGTCGCCGCGTACTCCGGCGAGAGCAGCTGAGCCAGCACCGCCGGATCGGCCTGCGAGCCGTAGTAGGCGTCCCGGTCGGCGAGGGCCAGCTTCAGCGCCTCGAGGACCGTGTGCGCGCCGCGTTCCGTCGAGGGGTCGAGGTCGGCGTCGTCGAAACCGTCGAGGATCCGCAGCGCCTGCAGCAGGACGGGGCCCTGGCCGAACGGCCCGGTCTTGGCGACCGTCGTCCCCCGGAACTCGATCGTGACGGCCTCCTCGAGACCGGCCGAGAACCCGGCGAAGTCGGAGACCTCGACGACCCCGGCGTGGTCGGTGCCGGAGGAGTGGCGGTGCGGGGTGCGCAGGAACTCGACGGCCTCGCGGGCGACGAAACCCTCCCGCCACTCCCGCCGGAACGCCTCGATCCGGCCCTCGCGGGTCGTCTCGGCCTTCCCGGCCTCGAGGAGGCGTTCCAGGGTGCGGGCCCAGGCGGGGTTGGTGACGACCTCGCCCGGTTCCGGGATCCGGCCCGCCGGCATCCACAACGCGGCCGAGGTGGGCCAGTGGTCGCGGAACAGCTGCTCGACGGAGGCGATCGTCCGCCCGACCCGGCGCAGCACGGGGTGCCCGTCGCGGGCGTAGCCGATGGCCGGGGCGAGGACGTCGGCGAGTTCCCAGGTGCCGTGCTCGCGCAGCAGGACCATCCACGCGTCGACCGCGCCCGGGACCGCCGCCGCGAGCCCACCGGCGCCGGGCACGAGGTCGAGACCCTCCCCGCGGTAGTGCGCGATGCTCGCCGCCGCGGGCGCCGGCCCCTGCCCGTTCAGCACGACGGGCGTCGGGTCCGCAGCGGTGGCGAGGACGGCCGTCATGTCGCCGCCCGGGCCGTTGAGGTGGGGTTCCACGACGTGCAGGGTGAAACCCGCGGCGACGGCGGCGTCGAAGGCGTTCCCGCCGCGTTCGAGGACGGACTGCCCGACGGCCGTCGCGATCCAGTGCGTCGTCGCCGTCATGCCGAAGGTGCCCTGCAGCGTGGGGCGGGTGGTCTCGTCGGACGGTTGCGTGAAGTCGGGCGAGAAGGGGCTCACCGGTGTCCTCCGGGTTCGAGGGCGTCGCGCAGCGCGTCGCCGAACAGGTTGAAGGCCAGGCAGACCAGGACGATCGCCAGACCGGGGAAGAGGGCCGCGTACGGCGCGCGGAAGATGTACTGCTGGGCGTCGGAGAGCATGATCCCGAGGCTCGGGGTGGGCGGCTGGATCCCCAGCCCGAGGAACGACAGCAGCGCCTCACCGATGACGACGGCGGGCATGATGACGGTCGCCTGCACGATGATCGAGGGTACGGCGTTGGGCAGGAGGTGGGTGGCGAGGATCCGCAACCCCGAGGCGTCCATGCTCCGGGCGGCCAGGACGTACTCCGAGCCCTTCAGCCGCAGGGTCTCCGCGCGCACCACCCGGATCATCTGCGGGACGTGCGCGATGCCCAGCGCGATCGCCGCGTTCGACAGGCTCGCCCCGCGGATCGCCGCCAGCCCGACGGCCAGGACGAGGAACGGGAACGCCAGCGTCAGGTCGGTGAGGCGGGAGACGACCGCGTCGAGACGGCGCCAGTACCCCGCGACCAGCCCCAGCGGTGCGCCGACGACGATGGACAGCGCGACGGCGAGGACCCCGACCTCGAGCGAGGCCCGGGTCCCGAACAGCACGCGGGACAGGATGTCGCGGCCCAGGTCGTCGGTGCCGAGTGGGAAACCCACCGTCCGGGGTTGCTGGAACGGCGTCTCGAAGTGGACCTGCGTCGGCGGGTGCGGCGCGATGAGCGGCGCGAACACCGCGGCCACGACGACGAGCAGCAGCAGGATCCCGCCGGTCAGACCCAGCCGGTCGTGCAGCAGGTTCTTCAGGACCCGCCCGCGGCTGGACCCGAGGTCCACCGACAACCGGTCCACGGTCGTCTCCGTCGCCGCACTCACGAGGTCGCCCCCGCCACCCGGATGCGGGGGTCGAGGACGCTGTAGAGGACGTCCACGGCCAGGTTGATGACGATGTAGGCGAGGGTCACGACGAGGACGACTCCTTCGATGACGGGGTAGTCACGGCTGAACACCGAGTCGAGGGTGAGCTTGCCGAAACCGGGCAGGCCGAAGATGCGTTCGGTGACGACGGCGCCGGAGATCAACCCGCCGAGCTGCAGCCCGACGAGGGTCACGACGACGACGAGGGAGTTCCGCAGCGCGAACCGGACGACGACGCGGGCGCGGGAGGCGCCCTTCGCGCGGGCCGTCCGGACGTAGTCGGCGCCGAGGTTGGCGAGCATCGACGCGCGGGTCTGGCGCATGACGACGGCCGCGATCCCGGTCCCCAGGATCACCGCGGGCAGGGTGAGGTGGTGCAGCGCCCGCAACGGGTCCTCCACCGGGGAGACGTAGCCGGAGGCGGGGAACCAGCCGAGGCCGACGGCGAGGTAGAGGATCGCGAGCAGCCCGAGCCAGAAGCTGGGGACGGACAACCCCAGGATCGACAGCGTGTTCAACCCGAACTCCAGCGGAGTTCCGCGCCGGACCGCCGCGAGCGTCCCGGCGACCAGGCCGATGACCACGGCGAACGCCATCGCGTAGAGGGCCAGCCAGGCCGTCACCGGCAACGTGGCGCCGATGAGCTCGGTGACCGGGGTGCCGGTGCGCACCGAGGTGCCGAGGTCACCGGAGAGGAGGTTGCGCACGAACCGCCAGTACTGGACCCAGATCGGCTGGTCGAGGCCGAGCTGGACCCGGATCGCCGCGACGGCCTCGGGGGTCGCCTCCTCGCCGGCGGCCGCGAGCGCCGGGTCACCGGGCAGGGCCCGGACCCCGGCGAAGACCACCATCGAGGCGAGCACGAGGGTGACGACGCTCTGCCACAAACGGGTGAGCAGGAATCTCGCCACGGTCACTCCCCTCCGGCCAGGAACGCGGCCCGGGACAACCGGACCACTCCGTCGGCGTAGGTCTCGATCCCGGCCACGCCGGGATCCTGGGTGGTGTACCCGGTGATGCTGCGCTGCCGGTACAGGTAGACGATCGGGTTGTCGCGCTGCACGACGGTCACCAGCTTCCCGTAGAGCTCGGCGCGTTGCGCCGGGTCGGTGGCCCGGGCCGCGGCCTTGACGAGGTCGTCGGCCTCGGGCGAGGAGTACCCCGAGTAGTTGTTCCCGGCCCCGGTGCTCAGGAAGCTCGCGCTGTTGCCGTTGGGGTCGACGCGGCCCGACCAGCCGAGCTGCACGGCCTCGAAGTCACCGCTGGTCTGCTGGTCCAGCAGGGTCGAGTACTCCACCGGCTGGATGGTGAGGTCGAAACCACCGGCGACGACGCTGGCCTGCAGGGCCTGGGCCAGGCGCAACGAGTCCGCGGTGTTCGAGGTCGCCATCGTGAACCGGTAGGGCAGCTCGACGCCGGCCTCGGTGAGGAGCTGCTTGGCCCGGGCGGGGTCGTAGGTGGGGCAGGCCTCGCTCGCCTCGGTGGAGTACGTGCTGTCCGGTGGGACGAACGAGCAGGCGGGTTCGTACCAGTTGTTGAACACCGAGTTCACCAGCGCGGTCCGGTCCACCGACAGCGAGAACGCCTCCCGGATCCGCGGGTCGGTGGCCAGCGGCGTGTCGATGCGGCCGGGCGGTTTCCCGGTCCCCTCGGTGTTGCCGAGGTTGAACGTCACCGCCTGGTAGCCGAAGGACCCGGTCTGCAGCAACCCGACGTCCTTCTCCTGGGCCAGCGCGTCGACGTCCTGCGGGGAGAGGCTGTCGGCGACCTGGACGTCACCGGAGCGGAGGTTCGCGGCGCGGATGTTGGCGTCGGTCATGATGCGGTAGGTGATGGTGTCCAGGTGGACCTCGTCGGCGGCGTAGTACAGCGGGTCGCGTTCGACGGTGATGGAGGTCTGCGGGACGCGTTCGACGAACTTGAACGGTCCCACGCACACGGGGTGCGCCCCGAAGTTCGTCCCTTCGGCGGCCAGTGCCGTGGGCGACATGATCATCCCGGCCCGGTCGGCGAGCGCCGCGGTGAGCGGGGAGAACGGCGTCTTGTAGGTGACGACGACCGTCGCGGGGTCGGGGGCGGTGACGTCGGCGACGGGTCCGAGTTCGCTCTTGCGCGAGGACCCCTCGAGGGTCAGGTTCCGCTGGAGGGTCGTGACGACGGCGGCGGCGTCGAAAGGGGTTCCGTCCGCGAACACCGGGCCGGTGCGGACGGGGATCGTGACGGTGAGGCCGTCGGGCGAGATCGTCGGCAGGGCCGCGGCGAGCTGCGGGACGAGGTTCCCGTCGGCGTCGATGTCGTAGAGCTTCTCGCACACGGCGTTCATGACGTAGCGCGTGTAGAGCGAGGAGGACGTGGTCGGGTCGAGCTTGTCGGGTTCGGCCGACAGCGCCATCACCAGGTCGCCGCCGTCGGCGACGGGGCGGGAACCGATCGCGACGCCGGTGACGTCCTCGCGGTCAGGGGCGGGCTGCACGGGCTGGACGGCCACGCAGCCGGTGAGGAGGAGCAGCGCGGCGAGCGAGCACGGGACGCGGACCTTCATGTGAACACCTTCGGGACGCCGACGAGCAGGTCAAGAACGTATACAATCGGGGACCGTACTCCCGCTTTGTTTCGGCTGTGTTGCCGACGCTCCGGTATCTTCCGGAACTCACCTGGAGGAACGGGGAGTTTCGTGGCGAAGAAGTGGCACCTGGCGCTCATGCTGGTCCTGACGTTCTCGACCGGCATCGTCGACGCCGTCGGCTACCTCGGCCTCGACCGCGTGTTCACGGCGAACATGACGGGCAACGTCGTGATCCTGGGCATGGCCCTCACGGGCGCGGAGGACCTCCCGATCGTCGGCCCGATCGTCGCGCTGCTCGGGTTCCTCGTGGGCGCCACCGTCGTCGGCCGGGTGCTGCGCAAGGCGGCGACGGGCTGGACGACGGCTTCCTCGGTGATCTTCGGACTCGTCGGGGTCGGGCTCGGCGTGCTGGCCGTCGTGGTCACGGGGCTGCAGGGCGTCCCCGTCGAGGCCGGCACCACCGCACCGCCGGCGGCCCTGGCCGTCACGGGCGTCCTCGGCGTGGTCATGGGTGGTCAGGGCGCCGCCGCCCGCCGCCTCGCGGTGAAGGACGTCACCACGGTCGTGGTGACCTCCACGCTCACCGGCCTCGCGGCCGACTCCCGGCTCGCCGGGGGCACGGGCGAGGGGTGGCGGCGACGGATCGGCGCGGTCGTCCTCATCCTGGCCGGGGCCGCGGTCGGCGCGGCCCTGCTGCGCTGGCACATCGGCGCGGGCCTGGCCCTCGCCGCGGTCATCGCCCTGCTCGCGGCCCTCCTCGGCCACCTCAAGGCGCGCGAGACCCCCTGAGGACCGGCACTCCCGGCGGGAGGCGCCGCGAACGGGTGATGCGGCACTCAACCACTTTCTGTAGGAGAAATCATCACGTAGCGTTACCTCATTGCTCCACCCGTCCCCTGCACCCGCCGGCGACGTGCGGGGGCGGGAGGGGACCCGATGGACAGCGGACGCGTCAGCGTGCCGTCGCGACCACAGGTCACCGTGCCGTTCGAGCAGCTGGTCCAGCAGGTGCCGATGGGGGTGTGGATCCACCTCGACGACCGGATCGTCTACGCCAACCGCTGCGCCGAGGAGATGCTCGGGACGGGCCCGGGGCAGGCCGTGGGCCTGTGGATGTCGCACCTGGTCCACCCGGCCTCCGCCCAGCTCGTCCAGGCCCGCATCGACCGCCTGCTGGGCGGGCGGGCGCTGTCCGGGTCCGCGGAGGTCACCCTCGTGCGTCCCGGCGGCGAGGAGGTCCGCATCGAGTCGGTGGAGACCACGATCGAGCTCCCCGAGGGGGTCGCGGTGGTCGTGACGGCCTGCGACGTCACCGAGCGCGTCCGCCGTGAGCGGCACCTGGCCCACGTGGCCACCCACGACGGCCTCACCGGCCTGCCCAACCGGCTGCTGTTCATCGACCGCCTCGAGCAGGCGCTGAGCGGCGCGGCCCGCCGGGGCGGGTACGTGCTGCTGGCCTTCGTCGACCTCGACGGGTTCAAGGCCGTCAACGACCGGCTGGGGCACGCCGCCGGGGACGAGGTCCTGCACCGCGTCGCGCAGCACCTGCTCAGCGGTTCGCGCGGCGGTGACACCGTCGCGCGACTGGCCGGGGACGAGTTCGTCGTCTGCGCCGAGCTCGACGAGGCCGCCGACGCCGAGGGGTGCGTGGCCCGCTACGCGGAGGCTCTCGCCCGGGCGCAGCGACCCTCGGACGTCGTCGCGTGGGGGGCGAGCACCGGTGTCCTCGTGTGCGACGGGACCTGGTCGGCCGCCGACGCCCTGGCCGAGGCGGACCGGCGCATGTACGCCGCGAAGCTGCCCCGGGCCCGCGGGACGGACGGCCTCCCGGCCTGAGCCTCCCGGGTCGCCGCGGCAGGGCGGTGGCGGGATGGCGGGTACGGGTGCAGCATCATCGGTCTCGACCGCAGAGCGCGGTGTCAGCGGAACCGCAGGAGTGACGAGGAAGCCATGACGAACTCGCGCGCAGGACAGCTCGCAGAACCCTCGGACCTCATCGACGTCTCGCACGTCGTCACGGCCTACTACGCGACCCAGCCGGACCCCTCCGACGTCGGGCAGCGCGTCGCTTTCGGCACCTCGGGCCACCGCGGGTCCAGCCTCGACGCGGCGTTCAACGAGAACCACATCCTCGCCACCACGCAGGCGATCGTGGACTACCGCCGCGAGCAGGGCTTCGACGGTCCGCTGTTCATCGGTCGCGACACCCACGCGCTGTCGGAACCCGCGTGGGTGTCCGCCCTCGAGGTCCTCGCCGCCAACGACGTCACCGTGCTCGTCGACGACCGTGACTCCTGGACCCCGACGCCGGCGGTCTCGCACGCGATCCTGCGCGCGAACCGCGACGGCTCCTCGATCCGCACGACCGGCAGCGGCCTGGCCGACGGCATCGTCGTCACCCCCTCGCACAACCCGCCCCGCGACGGTGGGTTCAAGTACAACCCGCCGAACGGCGGCCCCGCCGACACCGACGCGACGGGCTGGATCGCGAGGACGGCGAACGCCTACCTGGAGGCCGGTCTCGAGGGCGTCAAGCGCGTGCCGTTCGCGAAGGCCCGTGCGGCCGCGCAGGGCTACGACTTCCTGGGCACCTACGTCGACGACCTGCCCAACGTCCTGGACATCGACGCGATCCGCGACGCCGGGATCCGCATCGGGGCCGACCCGCTCGGCGGCGCGAGCGTCGAGTTCTGGCAGGCCGTCGCCGACCGCCACCGCCTCGACCTCACGGTCGTGAACCCGCTGGTGGACCCGACCTGGCGGTTCATGACGCTGGACTGGGACGAGAAGATCCGCATGGACTGCTCCTCGCCGTCGGCGATGGCCTCGCTCATCGCCAAGCGCGACCAGTTCCAGATCGCCACCGGCAACGACGCCGACTCCGACCGGCACGGCATCGTCACCCCCGACGGGCTGATGAACCCCAACCACTACCTCGCCGTCGCGATCCAGTACCTGTTCGGCAACCGGAAGGGCTGGCCGCAGAGCGCCGCGATCGGCAAGACGCTGGTGTCCAGCTCGATGATCGACCGCGTGGCGGAGTCCCTCGGCCGCACGCTGCTCGAGGTCCCCGTCGGGTTCAAGTGGTTCGTCCCGGGTCTGCTGGACGCCTCCGTCGGCTTCGGCGGCGAGGAGAGCGCCGGCGCCTCCTTCCTGCGCAAGGACGGGTCGGTCTGGAGCACCGACAAGGACGGCATCCTGCTGGCCCTGCTCGCCTCGGAGATCACCGCCGTCACGGGCCGGACGCCCAGCCAGCACTACGCCGACCTGACCGCGCAGTTCGGGGCGCCGGAGTACGAGCGCTCCGACGCGGCCGCGACCCGCGAGCAGAAGGCGACGCTCTCGAAGCTCTCGGCCGACCAGGTCAGCGCGACCGAGCTCGCGGGCGAGAAGATCGTCGCGAAGCTCACCGAGGCCCCCGGCAACGGGGCGGCGATCGGTGGCCTCAAGGTCGTCACCGAGAGCGCCTGGTTCGCGGCCCGCCCGTCGGGCACCGAGGACGTCTACAAGATCTACGCCGAGTCCTTCCAGGGCGGCGAGCACCTCGCGCAGGTGCAGGCCGAGGCGCAGGAACTCGTCGACGGAGTTCTCGCGAGTTGACCAGAATCGACCAGTGGACGTGGGCGGTGCGGCTCTACAAGAGCCGCTCGCTCGCGTCCGCCGCCGTGAAGGCGGGACACGTGCGCGTCAACGACGAACGCGCGAAACCCTCGACCAGCGTGCACGTCGGCGACGAGGTGCGCGTGCGGGTCGAGGGGTACGAGAAGGTCTTCGAGGTGGTGCAGCTGCTCGAGAAGCGGGTGGGCGCCCCGATCGCGCAGGCCGCCTACGTCGACAACTCCCCACCCCCGCCCCCGAAGGACGAGTTCTTCGGCGCGTTCGGCACCCGCGACCGCGGAGCCGGACGGCCGACGAAGCGCGACCGTCGCGAGATGGAACGCCTCCGCGGAGAACCCCCGCAGGACTGAACCCGCCTCGGTAGGGTCGGGACGTGATCGAGGAACTCGACAAGGCCGAACTGCACGTCCACCTCGAGGGGACCCTGGAGGCCGCCGAGCTGTTGCGCATGGCCCGGGAGAACGACGTCGACGTGCCGTACACGAGCGTCGAGGACGTCGACGCGGCGTACGAGTTCTCCAGCCTCCAGTCCTTCCTCGACGTGTTCTTCCAGGGGTGCCGGGTGCTGCGCCGTCGCGACGACTTCGCCGACCTGGCCACCACCTACCTGCGCCGGGCGGCGGCCGACGGGGTCACCCGGGCCGAGGTCTTCTTCGGTCCGCAGACGTTCCTGGCCAACGGCGTCCCGCTCGAGGACCAGCTCGAGGGTCTCTTCGACGGCTTCGCCCGCGCCCACGAGGAGACCGGCATCGACGCCGCGCTCGTCGCCAGCGCGCAACGCCACCGCTCGGAGGACGACGCGCTGGCGATGCTGGAGGCCGTGATGCCCTGGGCCGACCGCATCGTGGGGTTCGGCCTGGGTTCCTCCGAACTCGGCAACCCGCCGTCGAAGTTCGTCCGCTACTTCACGACCGCCCGCGAGCGGGGTTTCCGGACGACCTGCCACGCGGGTGAGGAGGGGCCGGCGTCCTACGTCTGGGAGGCGCTGGACCTCTGCCACGTGGACCGGATCGACCACGGGGTGGCGATCGCGAGCGACCCCGCCCTGGTGGACCGGGTGGTTCGAGACCAGGTACCGCTGACGATGTGCCCGGTGTCGAACCTCCGGCTCAAGGTCGTCCCCGACCTGGCGTCGCACCCGATCCGGGAACTCTTCGACGCGGGAGCCCTGGTGACGGTCAACTCCGACGACCCGACGTACTTCGGCGCCCACGTCGGCGACAACTACCGGCGCCTGCGCGACGAGGCCGGGTTCAGCGAGGCCGAACTGGCGCAGCTCGCGCGCAACAGCGTGACCGCCAGCTGGACGTGATCTTCACCGTTCTGCTCCCGCGCCCCCCAGCCGCGTGCTAAGAGTGATGTCTAGATAACGGAGGGTGGGCGGATGGCCGGCGTCGTACGCGATTTCGTCGCGCTCTTCGACGGGCTGCCCACGGCCTACCTCGTGATGGACCACGAACTGGTCATCGTCGACGCCAACCGGGCCTACTGCCGGGTGACCGGACGGGAACGCGCCGACCTGCTGGGGTGCTTCGTCTTCGACGCCTTCCCGCCGACCCGCGAGTCCCTCACCCCGGACGGGCGCAACCCCGTCCTGGCCTCGTTCCTGCGCACCCGCGACACCGGGCAGACCGATTCCCTGCCCATCCAGCAGTACGACATCCTCGACCCCGCGACCGGCGAGATGGGGCGACGGCACTGGTCGCTCACCTCCGTGGCGCTGCTCGCCGACGACGGCAGCACCGAGTACGTCCTGCAGCGGGTGGAGGACGTCACCGACTACGTCCGCGACCGCGAGAGCGACCGGTCGCGGACCCGCGAGGTCGAGGCGCAGCTCTTCGTCCGGCTCCACGAGGTCGAGGCCGCGCGCGCCGCGGAACGACTGGCCGCGCACCGGGTCAACGCCCTCGGGGGTGCGGCGCTGCGACTCGCGCACGCCCAGCACGAGGAGGAACTGATCGAGGCCGTGGCCGGGTTGGGGCTGCAGGCCGTGGACGCCACCCGCTTCGAGGTCGCCCTGCTCTCCCTCGCCGACCCGGCGGGCCCGCTCGACCTCTGGCAGGTCACGAGCGCGGCCGACCGGCTCGTGACGACGCGGGGCGAGCTGGCCCGCGACGCCGGCTCCCCCCTCGTGAGCGCGGTCAGGACCGGTGCACGTGCGCTGCACCCCGGGTGCGTCGTCGTTCCGCTGCGAGCGGGCGACGGGCCGCTGGGTGCCCTCAGCTTCTCGTGGCCGCTCACGCGGCCGATCGCCGAGGTTGACGTGGACCTCGTCGCGACGATCGCCGTCCAGTACGGTCAGGCGGTCGGTCGGTTGCGGACCCGCGAGACCGAGCAGGCCGTCGCCGCGGACGCGGTCAGCATGTCCGAGGCGTTGCAGCGCAGCCTCTTGACCGAACCGCGTCAGCCCGAGGACGTCCTCGTCGTCGCCCGCTACCGACCGGCGGCGCAGCGCGCCCAGATCGGCGGCGACTGGTACGACAGCTTCCGGACCGCCGACGGCCGCACGACGCTGGTCGTCGGGGACGTGAGCGGGCACGACGAGGAGTCCGCCGCGGTGATGGGTCAGGTCCGCAACCTGTTGCGCGGCATCGCCTACTGCAGCACGGCGGGGCCGGCGACCGTCCTGACCCGCCTCGACCACGCCCTGGCGGACCTCGACGTGGGCGGCCTCGCCACCTCCGTCCTGCTCACGCTGCAGGAGGGGCCGGGCGAGGGAGAACGCACGATGTGCTGGAGCAACGCGGGCGCCCCGCCGCCGCTGCTGCGCTCGCCGGACGGTTCGGCCACCCTGTTGCAGCCGGAACCGGAACTCCTGCTGGGACTCGACCCGGAGACCGGACGCAGCGACCACCGGCTGGTCCTGCCCCTCGGGGCGGGCGTCCTGCTGTTCACCGACGGACTCGTGGAACGTCGCGACGCCGACATCGAGGACGGCCTGCAGTGGTTGCGGCGCACCGTGTCCGGGATGCTCCACCACAGCCTGGCGGAGATCTGCGACGAGCTGCTGAGGATGGTCGAGGGCTACGCCGAGGACGACGTCGTGCTGCTCGGGGTGCAGGTCCTGGCCCCCCAGCAGCACGAGGTCGACCTCAGGTCCGTGGCAGTTCCCGGAGCCACTGCTCGACCTCGGCGAGGGTGAGCACCGGACCTGCCGCCCCGAAGGCGATCCGGGCGTCCTTGTCCCCCGGTTTCCCGCTGGTCAGCAGGTACCCGGGGTGCCGCGAGGTGGGGGCCTCGAGGGTCCAGCCCTTGGCCTTCGCCTCCTTGCGCAACCGGGCGAGCTGCTCCTCGGGGGAGCTCACGACGCGCGCTCGCAACCCAGTGCCGCCGGGTCGCGGCGGTAGGCCTCCCCGAGGCGGATGACCTCGTCGAGCTTGTCCCGGGTCGCAGTCAGCTCCTCGAGCTGGGCCTGCAGCCGTTCCCGTTCGTCGAGCAACCGCGCCTGCATCTCGTCGGTGAGGACCCCGTGCTCCATGCAGGGCAGGATCCGCAGGACGGCCTTGCTGCCCAGCCCCGCCGTGTAGAGGTTCTGGATGAACTTCACCCGCTCGACGGCCGCGACCGGGTAGTGCCGCTGGCCGCTCGGAGCGCGTTCGGAGGTCAGCAGCCCCTGCTCCTCGTAGTAGCGCAGAGCGCGGACGCTCACGCCCGCCTGCCTGGCGACCTCACCGATGCGCACGGCCACCCCTCACCCTCTTGCCGGTCACGACTTGCCTCTCACGTCAACGTCAGGTTCTAGCGTAGCGGCATGGACATCGACAGCACCACCACCGCACTCGTCACCGGCGCCAACCGCGGTATCGGGCGACACTTCGCCGCCCAGCTCCTCGAGCGGGGCGCGACGGTCTACGCCGCCGCCCGCAACCCCGCCTCGATCGACCTGCCCGGCGCCCGGGTGCTCGCGCTCGACATCACCGACGCCGACGCCGTCGCGGCCGCGGCCCGCGAGGCCGGCGACGTGAACCTCCTCGTGAACAACGCCGGGATCTCCACCGGCGCGAACCTCCTCGACGCCGACCTCGACGGCGTCCGCGCCGAACTGGACGTCAACTTCTGGGGCACCCTGTCCATGGTCCGCGCCTTCGCCCCCGTCCTGGCCCGCAACGGCGGCGGGGCCATCGCGAACGTCTCCTCGGCGCTGTCCTGGTTCGCCTACCCGGGCACCGGCGCCTACGCCGTGTCCAAGGCGGCGAACTGGAACATGAGCAACGCCCTGCGCCTGGAACTCCACGGCCAGGGGACCCTGGTCACCTCCGTCCACCTGGGGTCGGCCGAGACGGACATGACCAAGGGCTACGACGGTCCCAAGATCGACCCGGCCGACGCGGCCCGCGCGACCCTCGACGGCATCGTGGCGGGGAAGATCGAGATCCTCGTCGACGACTGGAGCGAGATGATCAAAGCCTCCCTCGCCAAGGACCCGGCCGAGTTCTACGGCCAGTTCCTCACCGCCTGACCTCAGTGCACCGCAGGCCGTTCGAGCACGTCCCGGACGGTCTGCGGTTCCCGGCCCAGCAGGTCGGCGAGCAACGGGTCGGTCCCGGCGAAGAACCCCTGCTCGGCCGCCTGGTACATGCCCAGCAGGAACCGGGCCATGAACTCCTGGGTGCCGGCGGCGACCTGCGCGGCGACCCACGCCTCCGGCGCGAGGACCTCGAGCTCGATCGTGCGTCCCACGATCGCGGAGGCGGTCTCGGCCACCTCGGCGAACGTCGGGGCGGCACTCGCGGTGAGGGTCGTCGGGCCCTCGAACGGGGTCGGGGACGCGAGGACCACGGCCGCGGCTTCCCCCGCGTCCTCGCGCGCCGTCCACGAGACGGGCCCCTCGGCCGGGACGGTGATCCGCCCGGTCTCACGCCAGGGTCCGCTCAGCCAGCCCAGGCTGTGCGCGTAGAACCCGTTGCGCAACGAGGTCCAGGGCAGGCCGGAACCGGCCAGCAGTTCCTCGGTGGCGGCATGGTCGCGGCCCGGCCCGAACGGGGTTCCCGCGGCCGCCCCCTGGTGGCTGGTGTAGAGGATCCGCCCGACGCCAGCGGTCACGGCGGCCTCGATGGCGTTGCGGTGCAGGGCGACCGCATCGGCACGCGGGTCGCTGGAGGAGACCAGCAGCAGCTGATCCGCCCCGGCGAACGCGGTGGGCAGCGAGGCCGGGTCGGCGTAGTCGCCGCGGCGGACCTCGATCCCGCGGTCGGCGAAGCGCTGCGCCTTCGCGACGTCGCGCGCCACGACGGCGATCTCGCTCGCCGGGACGCGTTCGAGCAGGTGGTCGACGGTGACGCCGTTGAGGGCGCCGGTCGCACCGGTGACGACGATCATGGTGAACTCCTCTGGTATCGCTGGTATCGCTGATATCGGAATCAGAGTAACCACGGAATCTCAGCGATAGCAAGAGTGCGTTACCGTTGGAACGTGACCGAGACGACCGACCGACGCAGCGACACCCGGTCGAGGATCGTCGACGCCGCCGCCCGACTCCTGCGGGAGCAGGGGCCCGCCGCCGTGACCACCCGTCGGGTCGCCGAGGCCGCCGGCCTGCAGGCCCCCGCCATCTACCGCCTCTTCGGCGACAAGGACGGACTGCTCGAGGCCGTCGCCGAGCACGTCATGTCCGGCTACGTCACCGCGAAGGCCGCCGTCGTGGCCGCCGCGACGGCCGAGGAGGTCGACCCCCTGGCCGACCTGCGCCGCGGCTGGAACTCCCAGATCGAGTTCGGGGTCACGAACCCGACCCTGTTCCGCCTCCTGAGCGATCCGGAACGCGTGGTGCGTTCCCCCGCAGCCGAATCGGGCCGCAGAGTTCTGCAGGCCCGGATCCACCGGCTCGCCACCACCGGCCGTCTCCGCGTCGCGGAAACCCTCGCCGTGGACCTCTTCCAGGCCGCCGGGGTCGGCACCATCACCACCCTGCTCGCCTCCCCGCCGGAACGGCGCGACCCCGGTCTGGCCGACGCGATGTTCGAGGCCGTCCTGCGTCAGATCCTCACCGACGCCACCGACCCCGTGGACGACGCCTCGATCGCCGTCGCGTTCCGCGCCGTCACGCCGGAACTCGACGTGCTCAGCGAGGGCGAGCGCCGGTTGCTCGTCGAGTGGCTCGACCGGGTGATCGCCCGGCGGTGACGGCCGCAGGCAGGGACACGACTCCCCGGTGCAGCGAGCCCGGCCCTACCCCATGTCGCCGGTCGCGGGAACCCCGTCGGCGAGGCCGTAGCGCAGGTGCACCGCGCCCTTCGGCCCGGCCGACGGCGGTTCGAGCAGGGTGAGGTTGGTCGGCACCGCGCCGCCGGCGAAGACCTTCTTGCCCTCCCCCAGCACGATCGGGTGGATCCAGAGGTCGAGGACGTCGAAGAGCTTCTCGCGCAGCAGCGTCTGGACGAGGTTCAGGCTCCCCACGACCTTGACGTTCTCGTGCCGGTCGCGGATCTCACGGACGGAGGCTGCGAGGTCGCGGCCCAGCAGCGTCGAGCCGGCCCAGGAGAGGTCGGGCCGACCGCGCGAGGCCACGTACTTGGGGAGCCGGTTGAAGAGGGTCGCGATGTCGCCCTCGGTCTGGTGCGGCCAGTAGCCGGCGAAGATCTCGTACGTCCGGCGGCCGAGCAGCAGGGCGTCCGTGCCCTCGTAGGCGGCACCGACCTGCGCCTCGCTGACCTCGTCCAGCAGCGGCGCCTGCCACCCCCCGAACCCGAACCCGATCGGGTCCTCGTCGGGGCCGCCGGGGGCCTGGCCCACGAGGTCGAGGGTCGCGAACAGCTCGAGGTGGATCTGGCCCACGTCGTCCTCCCGGTGTCGTCGTCGGTCCGCTCGCGTGGTGGACCCGGAGGGTCCCGCGAACTCATCGGTCGCGTGCGCGACTACTGCGCGGCACCCGTCAGGAGCCAGCGGGTGACGGGCACCTCGACGAGCACCTGCGCTCCCCCGGGGTGCGCCGGGACGGTGATGTCCCACCCGCCGTACTTGGCCGCGAACCCCTGGACGACGTGCTGCGGGAAGCCCCTGCGGTGCACGTGCGCGACCCCCTCGGCGACCACCGGGTGGTCCCCGTCCGGCAGGGCCAGCGACACCCGGGGATCGAGCGACAGGTTGCGCACCTTGACGTTGCGCTCGCCGCTGCCGATCCACCAGGTGCCGGGCTCGTGGACGAACCAGACGGGGGTCGTGTGGGGCGATCCGTCGGGACGCAGGGTCGTCAGCCAGACGGTGCGCTCCGTCCGCAGACGAGCCTCGACCTCGGGGCTCAGCGGTGGCGGCACCGGGGCAGTGGACCACGTCGGCGCACGCCCGGATCTCCACGGGTCCGTCGTCGATCAGCGGAAGGGGTCCGCGGTGGGCTCCAGGCGATCCCGGAGCCAGTCCTCGACGTCGGCGAGCGCGGCGCGCGCCATCGACGTCGGGTGTCCGGTGAAACCGTGCGGCGAGGCGGGGTAGACGCGCAGGTCGACGTCGACCCCGGCGGCCGAGAACCGCTCGGCCATCGCCAGGTTGTCCTCGAGCAGCACGTCGTCGGCCCCCACCACCACGAGGACCGGCGGGAGGCCCCGCAGGTCGGCGAAGACGGGCGAGAAGTCCGGGTGCGTCCGGTCGGCCAGGGAACCTGCGTAGGCGTCGAGGAAGTACTCGTCCGCGATGAGGCGTCCGGCGGGGGTGGAGCCGCTGAGGTCGTAGGTCCCGAACTGCAGCACCGCTCCGGCAGCGCGGTCGACACCGTTGTCCCGCAGTCTCACGAGCGTCGCGACGGCCAGGGTCGATCCCGCCGAGAAACCCGTGAGCAGGAGCCTCTCCGTGCCGAACCGGTCCGCGGCGTTCCGGACGAGCCAGCGCGCCACGGTCTCGCAGTCGTCCGGGGCGGCGGGCCAGGGGTTCTCCGGGGCGAGCCGGTGGTCGACGCTGACCACCGCGACCCCGAGGGCGTCGACGAGTTCGCGGTTGCGGACGTCGCTCGCCGCCGCCGACCCCAGGAAGAAACCGCCACCGTGCAGTTCCAGGAGGACCCCCGTCGCACCACCGGCCGGGGCGTGGATCCGGACGGGAACCCCGTCGAGCACCTCCACGGCCGGCGCGGGGTGCGACACGGGCGGTGGGGTCGCCGCGGAGCGGGCCCGTTCGAGCTCGACGGGACCGTTCGGACCGCGTCCGGGCACCCGACGGGCGTAGAAGCCGCGGGACTCCACGACCAGCGCGGCGAGGCGGGGATCCTCGGCCGGTCGACCGGTCACGAGGTCATCCCCAGGACAACGCGCTCCGGGTCGCCCAGTACGCCGCGGGCGCCTCGACGACACCGTCGGGCACCGACGCCGGGGGGCGCGCCGCGAGGTTCTGCTCGAGCTGGGGCAGCGTCACCGCCCCGCTGAGGACGACGTCGACGAAGGGCTGGGCGAGCACCGCACCGAGCGCGAAGGCGTCGAGGGTCTGCCCGTCGAGCGCGGCCATCTGCGCCAGACCCGGTTCCGCCCCGTGGGCGGTGAGCCGGCCGTTGGCGACGCCCTCCTTCACCACGACGAGCCACCCGGCGTCGTGCGCCTCCGCCAGCGCGGCCCCGACCGAGCGTTCGAGGAGGTTCCACGTCGACTGCACCGCGCTGAAGGGGTTGTCGGGCACCGCCAGGGCCCGCTGCACGACCGCGAACTGCTCCGGGCCGCTCGTGGAGATCCCGACCCGCACCCCGCCCGCCGCGAGCGCACGCAGCCGGTCCAGCAGCTCGTCGTCGCCCAGCGCCGGACTGTCCGGGGTCACCGAGTGCACCAGGTAGACGTCCGGGGTGGTGCCGAGGGCCTCGAGGGTCTCGGGCCACTGCCGGTCGAAGACGGCGGGGCTGTGGTCCTTGCGCTCGTGCAGGGGGGCGTCGAGCGTCCACTCCCCCACGTACTCGTAGCCCCACTTCGAGCCGATGGTCAGCTGCTCCCGAGCGCCGGGGCGGGCGGCCAGCCAGCTGCCGAGGAAGCGCTCGGCGTAGCCGTAGGAGCGGGCGGCGTCGAGGTAGCGGACGCCGAGGTCGAAGGCCCGGTCGAGCAGCTGGTGCGACCGGGCCTCCAGCTCCTCGACGGACCGCGCCGCGGCGAGGTCCTCGTCGCGGCCGAGCGTGATGTAGGCGGGGCGGCCCACGGCGGCGAGGCCGAGACCGAGACGGTGCACCCACGGAGACGTGTCCACAGCCGGGTAGCGTAGGCGCGGGCATCATCTGACCCCCCATCGAGTTGGAGACGGACATGAGCAACGCGCTGGGCGCCACCACCACGAGCGCCGGCCCCACCGTCTTCGTCGTCTACGGCGCCACGGGTGACCTCGCCAAACGTCTCGTCATGCCGGGCTTCGCGGCCCTCGCCGCCGCGGACCTCCTCCCCGAGAAGTGGGTCCTCATCGGCAGCGGCCGCAAGGCTCAGCCGGACGACTCCTACCGCGACCACGTCCGCAAGGGTCTGCAGGAGTTCGCCCGCGGCAAGAACGGTGTCGACGACGAGGTCATCGAGTCGATCCTGCCGGGGCTGCGGTTCGCCGGCGGCGGTTTCACGGCCGACGATCCGGGCGAGCTGCTGGACGCGATCGCCGCGGCCAAGCAGGAGGTCGGTGACGACGCGCAGGTGGTCCACTACCTGGCCCTGCCGCCCTCGACCTTCCAGGGCTACACCGAGGCGATCGCCGCGCACGGCCTGGCCGAAGGTTCCCGCGTCGTCTACGAGAAGCCGTACGGCACCTCGCCGGAGTCGTTCGAGGAACTCGACCAGCTGGTCCAGTCGGTCTTCGACGAGCAGCAGGTCTTCCGCATCGACCACTTCCTCGGCAAGGAGGCGACCCAGCAGCTGCACGTCCTGCGGTTCGCCAACCGCATGATCGAGCAGCTGTGGAGCAACGAGCACGTCGCGCAGGTCCAGATCGACGTCCCCGAGGTCCTCGGGGTCGACGACCGCGCGACGTTCTACGACGAGACCGGCGCCACGCTGGACATGCTCGTCACCCACCTCCTGCAGGTCGCGGCCGAGGTCGCGCTCGACCCGCCGACGGACTGGACCTCCGACGCGCTCGCCCAGGCCCGCGAGAACGTGCTGGCGAAGTTCCGCCCGCTGGACCCCACCGAGGTCGTCCTCGGCCAGGGCACCGGGTACCAGGAGATCAAGGACGTCCGCGAGGGTTCCACGACGGACACGTTCGTCGCGGCCAAGGTGTGGGTCGACACCCCCCGCTGGGAAGGCGTCCCCTTCGTCCTGCGCACGGGCAAGAAGCTCGCCGAGAGCCACCAGCACGTGACCCTGGTGTTCAAGCGCCCGCTGAACAGCCCGCAGCACGACGACGACGCGGTGCCCGAGACGCTGACGTTCATCCTGAGCGGCAACGGGTCCGTCGAGGCCGGCGTCACCGCTCGTCGCCCCGGCGTCTCCGACGACCTGGTGCCGGGCAAGCTGTACCTGGACCTCGCCGCCCTGCCGAACGCCGAACCGCTGCCGCCGTACGCCGCGCTGCTGCGCGACGTCCTCATCGGCGACCGCGCGTTGTTCACGACGTCGGCCGGCCTGCGGGACGCGTGGCGGGTGGCCTGCCCGCTGCTCGCCGAGCGTCCCGAACTGCTGCCCTACGAACCCGGTTCCTGGGGTCCGGAGGCCGCCGAGGAGATCGCCGCACCGTTCGGCTGGCTGACCGAGCGCGGGCAGTCGCGCTCCTGACCGACCGTCGTTCCCACGTCGCCCCGTCCACCACCCCGGTGGGCGGGGCGATCGTCGTCCCCGACCTGGACGGCACGCTGGTCGCGGGCGACGCGTTCGGAGGTTTCCTGACGCGGTCGTTGCGGCGCAACCCGTTGCGCTTCCTGGCCCTCGCCCTGACCGCCCCGCTCTGGGGTTCCGCCCGCCTGCGCCGCGGTGGTCGGGCGCGGGCGGAACTCCAGCTCATCACCTCGATCACCTTCGGCCGCAGCCCTTCCGCTCTGCAGCGCGCCTTCGAGGAGTTCGCCGCGGACCACGTCCGCCGGGGGCGGGTCAAGGTCGCACTCGAGCGGCTGGTGCTCCACGTGCGGGCCGGCGACGAGGTCGTCGTCGCCACGGCGTGCGCGCAACCCCTCGCCCGGGCGGTCTGCCGTGAACTCGGCCTCGGCGACGTCCTCCTGGTGGCCAGTCCGTTCCGGCACCGCCGGTGGGCCCCACCCGTGGCCGTGGCGATCCGCGGTGAGCTCAAGGTGCAGGCGCTGCGACGGGCGGGGATCCGGTTGCCGGTGGCGCACGCCTACACCGACGACGCCCGTGACCTGCCGCTGCTGCGCCAGGCGCAGCACGCCCACCTCGTGCGACCCCGCGCCCGCGACGAGGCCCGTGTCCGCGCGGAACTCGGCGACGTCGAGGTCCTGCGCTGACTCAGTCCCGCGGGAGGTCGCGCAGCGCGCGGCGGGCCAGGTCGTCCCCCGCCGCGGCGCCGGCGGCGAGGTGGAACTCGGCGCGCTGCAGGTCGCCCCGTTCGAGCAGCAGCAACGCGAGGTTGTGGTGGCAGTACGCGTCCCCGGCCGCGATCCCCGCGGTGTAGGCGGCTTCCGCGGCGTCGACGTCGCTCTCCGCGAGCAGGTTGCCCAGCGGGAGCCAGCACTCGCGCTGACCGAGCTTCGCGCCGAGTTCCAGTTGCTGCTGCGCCTGCCCGGCCCGGCGGGTCAGCAGCAGCAGCGCGGCGAGGGCCGCGCGCGCCGCCCCGGAGACCGCGGCTCCGGCGCGCAGCCGCGGTTCGAGCTGCGGGTCCAGCGTGGCCTCCCACTCCCAGCAGGCGCGCAGCGCGAACGCCTGAGGGTCCTCCCCCGCGCGGGTCAGCGCGGCGTCGGCGCCCGGGAGGTCGCCGCGGTCGTGCCGCAGGTGGGCGAGCTCGACGAAACCCTCGGGCAGACCGCTCTCGCCCGCGGCCGCGAAGGCACCCGCCGCGCCGTCGAGGTCGCCCAGCGACTCCAGCAGGTGGCCGAGGTGGACCCACGCGTCGGTCTCCCCCGCCGCGGCCGCCCGGCGGTACGCCTCCGCCGCCTCGAGCGGCCGGTCCAGTTCCAGGAGCGTGTTGCCGACGTTGCCCCAGACCCAGTCGCCGCCGAGTTCCACCGCCCGCTCGAAGCAGACCAGCGCGTCCTCCTGCCGTCCGGCGTCGGCGAGGTCGCAGCCGAGGTCCACGACGGCGTCGACGTCCGCGCCCGCCAGCACCACCCGCATCCGCTCGTCCACCCCTGCAGTCTGCCGATCCCCGTGCGCACACGCCCACCGCACCCCGGGTGCGGCGGCGACAGACGGCGAGGGTGGGACCGGAACCACGGGAGGCCGCGGTGGCCGGTTGCGGACGGGAGACGTCGTCGTGCTCGAACCCCCGGACCCGCGCGGCCGGGCTGGACGGTCAGGCGGAGGCGACCTCGCGGTAGTGCTCGACGAGGGGGAACGGGTCGTAGAAGTGGTGGAGCAGGGATCGCCACTCCTGGTACCCGGCGGATCCGCGGAAACCCTCGGTGTGGTCCTCCAGGGTGTCCCAGCGCACCAGCAACAGGTAGGTGTCGGGGCGCTCCACGCAGGAGGACAGGGTCAGCCCCTGGAACCCGGGTACGGCGGAGATGATCAGCTTGGCCCGGGCGAACGCCTCCTCGAACTCGGCTGACCGGCCGGGGAGGACGCTGAGGACGGCCTGTTCGAGGATCACCGGGCCCATCCTGGCGCACGGGGTCCCCGCCGTGCCGGGAGACCGGGGAGAACTGCTGCGCCCCCGTCCGGGCCGGGCCTCGTGGTGCCTGACCCGGGACGTCGTCCCCACCGATCCGACCGAGGAGCCGCTGCACCACGTCTGACGCCTCGGCCTGACGCGCGGACCTGACGTGTCGCTGCGGGCCCGGCGCAGCGCGTGGGTCCAGGCTGGGCCGATGGAGGACGACCTGCTGGCGAACCCCGCGAACTTCCCCGAACTCATGCTGCTGCCCCACCTCGACGACGAGTGGACCGAGGTGCGCCTGGGGCGGCGCAGCGACGGCGCGTGGGAGGTCTACGTGACCATCCGCGTGGACGACGGGTACCGCAACGAGGCCTCGGCGCAGGCCGTCGCCGACCACTACCGGGAGAACCTCCAGGCCTTCGTGGAACACCGCCGGAAACGTCGGGGTCGCGCCTAACCGAGCAGGGCCGCGGCCGCGGTCCGGGCGCGCTCGAAGACGTCGTCGAGGACGCCGACGCCGTGGGTCACGAGCGCGCCCTCGTGGAGTAGGAACAGTTCCCGGGCGAGGTCCTCCTCGCCCACAGCGGTCCGGAACTGCTGCAGCATCCACCGCTTCTGCTCCACGATGACCGCGTAGGCCGGGTGCGAGGGGTCGTTGATCTCGGCGTGCGCGTTGATCATGGCGCAGCCCTTGGGGCCGTCGGTCGCGGACCACGCCTGCGACGCGGCGAAGACCGCGTCGACCTGTTCCGCAGAGCCGGGGCCGGCCGACTCGAGGTGCTCGGCGAGCAGCGTGCGCCACCGCCGGTCGCGGGCGGTGAGGTACTCGACGACGAGGCGTTCCTTGCTGCCGAAGCGGTCGTAGAGCGTCTTCTTGGTGACTCCTGCCCGTTCGGCGATCGCCTCGACCCCGACCGCGTGGATGCCGTGGGCGTAGAAGAGGTCCGAGGCGGCGTCGAGCACGGCGCGCGCCTTGGGGGTCCAGTCGATGGCGTTCTCCACGCGCACCACTATACCGATCGGGTTACTCTCGGGACCATGACTATACCGATCGGTATACCTCGGAGCGCCGTGACCGCCGGGCTCGCGGCCCTCTTCGTCGTCTGCTGGTCGTCGGGCTTCGTCGGCGCGAAGCTCGGCGCCCAGGCCTACGACGTGTCGACCGTGCTGGTCTGGCGGTTCCTGCCCCTCGCGGTGGTCCTGCTCCTCATCACCGCGCTGCGCCGGCACCGGACCCGACCGGGCCGGGCAGAACTGCTGCGGCAGAGCGCGATCGGCCTGCTGTCGCAGTCGGGGTACCTGCTCACCGTCTACTGGGCGATCGACCTGGGCGTGAGCACCGGCACGACGGCCCTCGTCGACGGGACCCAACCCCTCGTCGTCGCCGCCCTCGTCGGGCTGCTGCTCGGGGTGGCCGTGCGCGGTCGCCAGCGGGTCGGGTTGCTGCTCGGACTGGTGGCCGTCGGCGCGGTCACCTGGGCCGACGCCGGCGCTCCGGGGACGCACGCGGCACCGTGGGCCTACGCCGTGCCCTTCGCCGGGATGGCGTGCCTCGTCGCGGCCACGTTCCTCGAACGTCGCAGCCCGGGCCCGCCGGACCCCTGGCGCAACCTCACGATCCACTGCACGACGTCTGCCGTCGTGTTCACCCTGCTGGCCCTGGTCCACGGAACGGCCGCCCCGCCCACCGAACCCGCGTTCTGGGTGGCCACCGCGTGGCTGGTCGCCTTCCCCACCTTCGGCGGGTACGGCCTGTACTGGCTGCTGCTGCAACGGGTCGGGATCACGACCGTGAACAGCCTGTTGTTCCTCGTCCCGCCCGTGACCACGACCTGGGGAGCGCTCTGGTTCGGCGAACCGGTCACCGCGGTGACGATCGCGGGGCTGGGTCTCGCCCTCCTCGCCACCTGGCTCGTCACCGCCGAGGACGGAGGGGCGCGCCGTCGGAAACAGGTTGCCCGGTCGGGCCGACCGTGACGATCGTGGACGCCTCGAACGAGGAGGAACCGTGACCGCGGACGCCGTCAGCACGAACATGCGCAACTGGGACGAACGCGTCGCCGACCACCTCGTGGCCTACGGGGCCGAGGCGTTCGCCGACGACCGCAGCGCCGTGGGTGTCGAGGTGGAGACCCGGGTCCTCGCACCGCACCTGCCCGGTGGCACCGTCGCCGGCCTGGACGTGGTGCACCTGCAGTGCCACATCGGCACCGACACCATCAGCCTGGCCCGCCGCGGGGCGCGCGTCGTCGGCACCGACCTGTCCGGGGCCGCGATCGAGGCGGCGGGCAGGCTGGCCGAGCGGGCGGGCGCGCAGGCGACGTTCGTGCAGTGCCGCAACGAGGACGCACCCGACGTCCTCGGTCGCGAGTTCGACGTGGTCCTCACCTCCGTCGGCGTGCTCACCTGGCTGGAGGACCTCGGGAGCTGGGCCCGCGCCGTCGCCCGGCTCCTGCGGCCGGGCGGGGTGTTCCTCGTGCACGACGCCCACCCGGTGCTGAGCGCCCTGCAGCACGACCGCGACGACGACCTCCTGGTGCTCGGCGAACCGTACTTCGCGGCCGGGGAACCGCGGAGGTTCGACGACGGCGTGACGTACGCCAGCGACACCCGGATGCGCAACACCGTCACCTACCAGTGGCCGCACGACCTGGGCGAGGTCCTCGGGGCCGTTCTCGCCGCCGGGCTGCGCATCGAGGCGTTCCACGAGCACCGCACCATGCCGTGGAAGGCGCTCCCCGCGATGGTCTCGACGGCGCGGGGGTGGGAACTGCCCCCGGGCGCCCCCGAGTGCCCGTTGATGTTCTCGCTGGTGGCGCGCCGGTAGGTCCCTCGAGGTGACACCGGCAGCACCTCACCCCAGCGCGAGGACGAGACCCGCCGCGACGAGCAGGGCCGCCGTGGCGCCGTGGACGCCGAAGGCGGTGGCGGGCTTGCCGCCGCGGGTGAGCACGACGGCGGCGTCCGCGACCGGGGTGACGGCCGCGGCCACCAGGCCCCATCCGAGCACGGTGGAACCCCCGGCCGCCCAGACGACCAGCAGCACCACCCCGGAGGTGATGTCGCGGACACCCTTGATGGCGGTCAGGGCGCGGAGGTCGTCGACGCGTGCCCCGTAGTCGAGCGTCGCGCGCTGCGGCACGAGGAGGAAGCGAGCTCCGACGACGGCGATGGCGACACAGGCGAGGAGGGCGATGACGAGTGCGGTGAGGTGCATGACCGGCCGTTTCTCTGAAGTCTTGCGCTGATAGATAACGACGCTAGCATGGTCTCGTGCCTCCTCGCCCAGCCCCGGACCTCGCCTCCCGCCGCGAACTCATCACCCGCACCGCCCGCACCGTCGCCGAGTCCGAAGGCTGGGGCGCGGTCACGATGCGCCGCCTCGCCGGCGAGCTCGGCGTCACCCAACCCGTCCTCTACTCCGCGTTCACGAACCGCCAAGCGCTCGTCGACGCGGTGGCGCTGGGCGGCTTCGACGAACTGGCCGCGGCGATGGAGGCGGTGGAGACCTCGCCGCGGGCGCGGATGAGCGCCTACCTCGACTTCGCCGCCACGCGGCCGCAGGTGTACGAGGCGATGTTCTCGCTGCCCTCGGGACTGACCTTCGCCGTCGGGGACCGTCCAGAACCGCGACGCGCCTTCGCCGCCCTGGGCGCCGCCTTCCCCACCACCGGCGACGGGACCGACGACGACACCCGGACCGAGGTCGTCTGGTCCCTGCTGCACGGCCTGGCCACCCTCGACGCTGCCGGACGACTGATGCCCGGGCAGGCCCAGGCCCGACTCGACCTCGCCCACCGCGTGCTCACCCAGCCGTCGACCTCCCAGGAGAACCCCTCGTGAACAGCCCCCTCGCCGGCGTCGACTCCCCCGACCACGCCGCGGCGATCCACCCGAGCAACTCGGTCACCCGGCAGCGACCCGGCTGGGTGGTGACCGTCACCGAACCCGGCGACCTCTCCCGGACGCTCACGGCGGTCGGCGAGCTGGTGCGGTCCTCCGGTCAGCCGCTGCAGGTCGTTCCCCAGGCCACCGGCCACGGTGCCGGCGCTCCCGTCGGGGACACCGACGTCCTCCTCGACACCTCACGGCTGATCGACGTGGTCGTCGACCCCGCCGCACGGACCGCCACCGTCGGGGCCGGCGCGACCTGGTCGGACGTCAACGCCGCGGCCGAACGCCACGGCCTGCTCGGGCTCGCCGGCTCAGCCCCCACCGTCTCGGTCTGCGGGTACACCTTCGGCGGCGGCATCGGCTGGCTGGTCCGCCGCGACGGCCTGGCCAGCGGATCCCTGCGCGCCGTCCACTACGTCGACGGCGACGGCCGCCTCCGCACCGCCACCGACGACGCCCCCGAGCAGATCGACCACGACGCCCTGTGGGCCTTCCGCGGCGCCGGTGGGGTCGGCATCGCCCACACCCTGGAGTTCGACCTCTTCCCCGCCCCCGACCTGCACGCCGGGGCGCTGCTGTGGCACGTCGAGGCCCTGCCCGACCTCCTCGCCGCGTGGTCGGGGATCGTCGACACGCTGTCCGGCAACGTCTCCCACAGCATCTCCGTCCTGCACGTGCCCCCGCTGCCGCTGTTCCCGCCCGCGTTGCACGGCCGGGTCGCCGTCCACCTCGCCCTCGCCGACCCCGACGGACCAGGCGCCGCCGGCCCCCTGCTCCACGCCATGCGCAGCGCCGCCACCCCCGTCTCGGACACCTGGGGTCCCAGCGACGCGGCACGACTGGCGAGCATCCACCTCGACCCGCCGGTCGCGACCCCGGCCGTCGGCGACGCGCGCTGGCTGGGCGCCTCGACTCCCGACGTCGCCGCAGCGCTGCTGTCCACCGCCGCCGGTCCGGACTCCCCTCTGGTCCTGCTGGAGATCCGCCACACCGCCGGCGCCCCCACCCGCCGCAGCGGTGCCCTCGTCAGCCCACCCGGAGACTTCATCTACCACGCCGTCGGAACCCTCGACCGCTCCACCCACGCGCAGATCCAGGAGGGTTTCGCTGCAGCGCAGGACGTGTGGCGCCCGGTCGACACCGGGTACACCCCTGGTGCCTGGATCGACGGCGCCGCCGGCGTTCCCGACGCGTTGCCGACCGGGACCCGCCGACGTGCCGCGGCCATCGCCGACGCCGTGGACCCGGCCGGCCGGATCCGTCGCTCACGCCTGCTCGGATGAACGCCACACCTGACGATCGAGCACCGACGGGACCGCGCGGTGGAAGTCGGGACGAGGAGGCGATGCCGGAGAGAGGCTAGACGACCGGTCTATTGGCGGCTAGAGTCGGGTCATGCCCGCCACGGAGGTCGACACCCGCCAGCTCATCCTGGACACCGCCCAGGACTGCATGGCTCACAAAGGTTACGCCGCAGTCGGTCTGACGGAGATCCTCACGGGCGCGGGGGTTCCGAAGGGGTCGTTCTACCACTACTTCCCGTCCAAGGACGCGTTCGGTGAGGCGCTCATGAAGAGCTACTTCACCGACTACCTGTCCACCATGGACACCCTGCTCCACGACACCTCCCGGAACGGCGCCGACCGCGTCATGGAGTACTGGCAGCGGTTCTACGACCTCCAGAGCTTCGACGACTACCAGGGCAAGTGCCTGGTCGTGAAGCTCGCCGCGGAGGTCTCCGACCTGTCCGAGACGATGCGCGTCCAGCTCGACGTCGGCACCACCGGCCTCGTCGCGCGCATCGAGAGGCTCATCGAGGGTGGCGTCGCCGACGGCACCCTGTCGGCGGCCCTCGACGCCCCGGCCGTGGCCGCCACTCTCTACGACCTCTGGGTCGGGGCCAGCGTGATGGCGAAGATCCAGCGCCGCCCGGACGCCCTGGACCGGGCCATGACCAACACGCGCGCCCTGCTCCACCTCTGATCGACCCCACCCGACCACTCGTCACTCTTCCTGTCGGTCCGACTAGACGACCGGTCTACTAGTTCGAGGAGAACCATGAACGCCGACCTGCTGCACACCGACGCCACCGGACTCGCGGCCCTGATCCGGAGCGGAGAGGTGACCTCGGTCGAGGTCGTCCAGGCGCACCTGGACCGCATCGCCGCCGTGAACCCCTCGATCAACGCCATCGTGTCCCTCAACGACGACGCCCTCGCCGAAGCGCAGGCCGCGGACGACGCCCTGGCCGTGGGCGGACCCGTCGGGCCGCTGCACGGGGTTCCGTTCACCGTGAAGGACTCCCTCGACACCGCGGGGGTCCTGACCCAGCGCGGGTCGCCGGTCTTCCGCGGGCGCACCCCGGAACAGGACGCCACGAGCGTCGCCCGCATGAAGGCCGCCGGCGGGATCCTGCTCGCCAAGACGAACCTCCCGGAGTTCTCCTACTCCACCGAGAGCGACAACCTGCTGACCGGGCGGACGAACAACCCGTGGAACCTCGAGCGCACCGCCGGGGGTTCCAGCGGCGGCGAGTCCGCGGCGATCGCAGCGGGGATGAGCCCGATCGGCCTCGGCACCGACCTCGCCATCTCGGTCCGGGGCCCGGCGGCGCAGACGGGCATCGTCGCGCTCAAGCCCACCCACGGACGCGTCCCGATGACGGGGGTCTGGCCCCGTGCACCGCGACGCGACTGGCACGTCGGCCCCATGGCCCGCACCGTCCGCGACCTCGCCCTGGCCTACGGCGTCCTGAACGGACCCGACGGCCACGACGGTGCCTCCGTCGTACCCGCCGGCCACGACACCGGCGTCGGCGACGCTCCGACGCGGCCCCTGCGAGTGGGCTGGTACACCGACTCCGGGCTCGGTCCCGTCGACCCCGAGGTCGCGGCCACCGTCCGCGCCGCGGCGCAGGCCCTCGCGGACCAGGGGGTCGAGGTGCACGAGGTCACGATCCCGGTCCTGCTGCAGGACAACCCGCTCGGCCTGTTCAACCTCCAGCACGTCATGGAACTCAAACCGGCCATGGCCGAGGCCACCGCCGGTCACGAGGACGAGATGTTCACCATGTCCACGGGCATGCTGGCCACCCCGGACACTTCGATGTCGGACTACGTCGCGGCGGAGCAGGGCTTCGAGAGGATCCGCGACGGCTACGCCGAGTTCTTCTCGACGTTCGACGCGCTGCTGCTGCCGGTGCTGCCGATCCCGGCCCACGAGCACGGCGCGACGGAGTTCGTCATCGACGGGCAGACCGTCGACGCCACGCACGTCCAGACGTTCACCGTGCAGTTCAACATCACCGGCATGCCCGCCCTGTCGATGCGGTTCGGCACCAGTTCCGACGGCCTCCCGATCGGGGTGCAGATCGCCGCCAACCGGTACGCCGAGTCGACCGTCCTGCACGTCGCCGGACTCCTGGAGGGCGTGAGTCCGGTCAGGGGCTCCCACCCCGACCTCTGAGCGGGACCCGGGACCACCGGGTTGACGGAACCCGCGAGGAGCGGGAGGGTGTGGCGTAAGCGCATACATCCCGACCGTCACCGCCGACTCGTCTGGAGTTCCCGATGCACCGCCGATCCCTGCTCACCGCCGCCCTCGCGACCCCCCTCCTCGGTGCCGCCACCGCGCAGTCCGCCCAGGCCGGTGGGGGGTCGCGGCGGGTGCTGCGCCGCTACGCCGCCGCGACCTGGCGGTCGATGGCCGCCATGGCCGACCCGGCGACCGGCCTGGCCGCCGACGACATCGCCGACGACCTGTCGCCCGCCTCCCGCGGTGCCCAGACCTCGCCGACGAACATCGGTGCCTACCTCTGGAGCACCGTCGCCGCCCGCGACACCGGGATCATCGATCGGGGCGAGGCGTGCCGACGGCTCGCCCAGACCCTCGACACCTTGCGCCGACTGGACCGGCACGAGCAGAGCGGGCAGTTCTACAACTGGTACTCCCCGACGACGGGCGAGGTCCTCACGACGTGGCCGGCCAGCGGTGACGTCGTGAAACCCTTCCTGTCCACGGTCGACAACGGCTGGCTCGCGATGGCCCTGCTCCTCACCGCGCGGGCCGAACCCCGCCTCGCCCGGACCGCCGACGCGCTGCGGACGCCGATGGACTTCGGGTTCTACCACGACGCCGCCGAGAACGGCCCCGGCGGGCAGTTGCGCGGGGGGTTCTGGGACGAGGACCCCCACGAGGACGCCGCCGTCGTGGGGAACTACCGCGGCGGGAAACCCGTCTGGTACACCGGCCACCACTACGGGGCCTTCAACACCGAACCCCGGATGGCCTCCTACCTCTGCATCGCCGCGGGTCAGATCCCGGCCGCGCACTACTTCGGGACCCAGCGGACGTTCTCGAACGAGAACTGCGACTACGACTGGACCGAGACGCGACCCGAGGGGTTCTGGGCGGAGCACGAGGGTCAGCGCGTCTTCGAGGGCGCGCTCCCCTACCGGGGGAAGCTCATCGTCCCGACCTGGGGCGGCTCGATGTTCGAGGCCCTCATGGTGCCGCTGTTCGTCCCCGAGGAGAAGTGGGGCAGGCGCTCCTGGGGGGTGAACCACCCGCTCTACGTCCAGGGCCAGATCGAGCACGGTCTGGACGAGGCGAAGTACGGGTACTGGGGTTTCTCCCCCTCGAACGATCCGGCCGGCGGGTACCGCGAGTACGGCGTCGACCAGCTCGGCCTCGACGGCGCCGGCTACACCTCCGACGAGGAACGCACCACCGTGGACCAGGCGTTCGCGGGGTGCCGCGCGGGCGGTGCGGTCCCCACCGGGTACGGCGACGGCGTCGTCACGCCGCACGCCTCGTTCCTCGCGCTGCGCTACGCCCCGGACGCGGCGTTGCGCAACCTCGCCAACCTCGAGGCGGACTTCGACTGCTGGGCCGACGGGGGTTTCCTGGACGCCGTCGCCGTCCGCAGCGGGCGGGTGTCCCGCCGCCACCTCGCCCTGGACCAGGGGATGGTGATGGCCGCGCTCGGGAACGCCCTCGCCGGTGACTCCCTGCGGAAGTACGTGAGCGACGGCGCCTTCGCCCGAACGCTGAAACCCCTGATGCGCCAGGAGGTCTTCGCGAGCCGAGCGGCAGCGTGAACCACGGGACGGACGACGCCGTCGGGGAGCGGCCCGAGGCGTCGACACGTGCGCAGCTCAACCGAGGCGGGGCTCTGCACCCCGCACCCGGTCGCGCATCGGGGCCTCCGCGAAGTCCCGCACGGCGTCGACGAACGGCACCGCCGCCCGCCAGGGGATCTCGCGCTCCGCCCGGGCGGAGGACGCGGTGAGGTGCCGGACGTCGCCCAGGCGGTACTCCCCGGTCACCACGGGCTCCGGACCACCGCAGACCCGGGCGAGGGTCCGGGCGAACTCGAGGACCGTGCGCGGGGTTCCGCTGCCCACGTTGAACGCCCGGAAACCCGGCGTCGTCCGGGTGCGGGTCAGCGCGGCGAGGTTCGCGGACGCCACGTCCCGCACGTCGACGAAGTCGCGCAACTGCCCGCCGTCCTCGAAGACCCGCGGGGCGAGACCGGCCGCGAGGGAGCTGCGGAAGAACGAGGCGACCCCGGCGTAGGGAGTTCCCTGCGGCATGCCCGGCCCGAACACGTTGTGGTACCGCAGGGCGACCGCCGACCCGCCCGTCTCGCGGGCCCAGGCGGCGACGAGGTGTTCCTGGGCGAGCTTCGTGACGGCGTACACCGTGCGGGGTTCCAGGGTCACGTCCTCCTCGATCAGCACCGGTTCCAGCGGGTCGCCCGCCTCGTCCAGCGGTTCGAAGCGCCCGGCGTCCAGGTCCGCCACCGTGCGGGCCGGGGGCCGGACGACCCGGTCGCCGCGGCGGTAGGAACCCTCGCCGTAGACGACCATCGACGAGGCCAGGACGAGGCGGTCCACACCCCGGCGGGTCATCGCCGCGAGGAGTTCCGCCGTCCCGGTCACGTTGGTGCGCGCGTAGTCCGGTGCGTCCGAGAGGTCGACCCCGAGACCGACCTTGGCCGCCTGGTGGCTCACCGCGTCGACGCCCTCGAGCGCCCGGTCCACCGCCATCGGGTCGGTCACGGAACCCCGGAGGAACTCGACCCCGTCGACCGGTTCGACGTCGTCGGCGTGCACGTCGGGGCGCAGGTCGTCGAGCACCCGGACCCGCCACCCGCGGTCGAGGGCGGCCCGCACGACGTGCCCGCCGATGAACCCGGCCCCGCCCGTGACCAGCAGGGTGCTCACGCGGCGAGCACCTTCGCCACGGCCGCGGGATCGATGAGTTCCCGTGGCGCGTAGTCCTCCGGCACCGCGGCCACGACGGCGCGGACCGCGGCGAGGATCCGCGGTGCGGCCGCCGCCATCCGCGCCAGCACCAGTGACGCGTCGGCGGTGTCCGGCCCGGAACCCGCGTCCCGGTCGGTGATGAACGCGAGGTTCACCAGACCCACGTTGAGTTCCGCGGCGAGCACCGCCTCGGGGTACTGGGTCATGTTCACCAGGTCCGCACCCGCAGCCCGGAACCAGGCCGACTCGGCGGCGGTCGAGAAGCGCGGCCCCTGGATGACGACGCTCGTCGCGGGCGACAGCGGCTGCTCCCCGATCCGGGCGAGCGCGTCGAGGGCGAGCGAACGCAGTTGCGGGCAGTAGGGGTCGGCAGCGGGCAGGTGCTGCACGGGCAGGCCGCGACCGTCGAAGAACGTGTCCGGCCGACCGTGGGTGCGGTCGATGAGCTGGTCCGGCACGGCGAAGCGTCCCGGCGTGGCGTGCTCGCTCAACCCACCGACGGCGGCGGTCGTCACGACGGCCCGGACGCCCAGCGACGCGAGCGCCCAGAGGTTCGCGCGGTAGTCGATGCGGTGCGGTGGCAACGTGTGACCCTCACCGTGCCGGGCGAGGAACGCGACCGGACGACCGCCGAGGTCACCGACCCGGACCGCTCCGGACGGCCGACCGTAGGGTGTGGTGACCTCCACACCGCGCACCTCCTCCGCGTCGGAGTCGAAGAACCGGTAGAGACCCGACCCGCCGATGACGGCGACACGAGGGAGTGGGTGGTTCACGAGACGACCTCCAGGGTTCGGTGCGGTGCGAGGGGACGGCGTCGCGCCCGCAGCAGCGAGGCGACGAGGACGAGGACGGCCGCGACGAGGACGACCGTCGGCCACCGGTCGGGCGAGAACACCCGGGCTTCGAGGGCCAGCGGGACGAGGAGCCACTCCGGTCGCCGGCTCAACGCGAGTCCGGGGACGAGCAGCAACGAGTACCACGGGTAGGTCGGGGAGACGATCAGCAGGACGGAACCCGTCAGCACGGTCTGCGCGGTCCACGGCCGGTCGGGGTCCGCGAGGCGCCAGGCCAGCACCGCGGCCAGGGCGAGCAGCAGGAGGGCGACGGTCGTCGCGGCCCCACCCGACAGGAACCCCAGGAGCACGAAACGCCGGCCGCTGTCGTAGCCCTCCTCCGAGAGGTACCCCGGCAGGAACCCCAGGACCCCCCGGCCGGTCCAGACGACGTAGGGCACGTACGACAGACCCACCGTCGCCGCGATCGACACGAGCAACGTCACCGGACGTCGCCGCAGCAGCGGCGGGACGAGCAGCGCCGGCACGAACTTCGTGGCGACCGCCAGCCCGAGCAGGATCCCCCCGAGGACCGTGCGCCGCCGACGGCCCCCCACCGCGAGCACGAGGGTTCCCAGCACTCCCGCCAGGCAGCCGAGGACGTCGACGTGGGCGTTGTTCACCGCCTCCAGCACGACGAACGGCGACCACCCCCAGCACGCGGCCCAGCGGGGGTCGGTCCCCCGTCGCCGCATCGCCACGACAAGCACGGCCGTCACCGCCACGACGAGCACAAGCCCGGCGACCTGGAAGGGCAGGAACCGTGCGCTCACCGGGACCAGCGCACGCACCAGGGCGAAGAACCCCTGGGCGAACGGCGGGTAGATCGTCGGAACCCCGACGCGGTTCAACGCCGTGCACAGCGGATCCCCGCTGGGAACCCCCGCCCCCGTGACGAACCGGCCACCGGGACACGGGCCCACGGGGAACAACCAGGACGGTCGCCACCCCACCAGGTCGTCCGCGGCCGGGACGTGCGCGTAGGGCGAGGTGCCGTGGCCCGCGACGATCCCGTCCCAGGCGTAGCGGGCGGAATCGGTGCTCGTCGTCGGCGCGGTGACGAGCCCGGCGAGGCCCAGCAGCACGGATCCGCCAACGACGAGGAGACCCGTCCGGCGCAGGCCCCTCGGGAGAACCACTGCGGCGGCCGCCGCGAGAACGCCCCCGACGAGGACCGCGGACACCAGCCACGGCCCGCTGGGAGTCGGGCCGAAGTAGCCGGAACGCCGTTCGGCCACCACGAGGGCGACTGCGGCGAGGGCGAGGAGAGTTCCGGACAGGGCGATCCGCACGTCGTCCATGCTGCCCCGCCCGAAGGCTCCACCGCTGAGGACGAGGGGACCTGTTCGCGGACCGTAAGAACTCGGCGCCCGCAGGGACGAACCGCTGAGGACGATGGAACCCATGTCGAGAAGACTCCGGCTCACCCGGGCCGTCGAGGAACGCAGCGCGTGGATCCAGCGACAACTGGACGCCCCCGCTCGGGACACCCGCTCGGCGGTCGTGCTCGGACGGCTGCTCGGACTGGCGTTCACGATCTGCTTCCTCACGGGCCTCTACAGCCACTTCCTGCAGGACCCGCGACCCTGGATGCGGTTCCCGACGTGGCCGGCGAACCTCTACCAGCTCAGCCAGGGGATCCACATCACGACGGGGATCTCCCTGTTCCCGTTGATCGTGGCGAAGCTGTGGACCGTGTACCCGCGGTTGTTCGTCTGGCCTCCCGTGCACTCGGTGCTGGAACTGCTCGAACGGTTGTCGATCGCCGTCCTCATCGGCGCCGCCGTGGTCGAACCGGTCACCGGCCTGCTGAACACCTTCCAGTGGTACCCGTGGAGGTTCCCCTTCCGCAGCACGCACTACGCGCTGGCCTGGATCGTCGTGGGCAGCACGTTCGTCCACGTCTCCGCGAAGCTCCCCGAGATCGTGGCGCACTGGCGCGGAGGTTCCCGGTGAACGGGGAGGGGACGACGCGGCGCGGGTTGCTCATCGCCACCGCGACCGCGGTCAGTGCGGTCGTGGCCACCACGGCCGGGCAGAGCTTCGGGTGGTTGTCCGGGCTGAACGTCCTGGGTCCCCGGGTCCGTGGACGCGGCCCGCAGTCCCTGCCGGTCAACACGACGGCGGAGGAGGCCCGCGTCCTCGACGTCACGAACGCGGACACCTGGCGGCTGTCCCTCACGGGGCCGACGGGAACCCGGACGTTCAGCCTGGAGGACCTGCGGACCCTTCCGCAGACCGCGGTGGAGGTTCCGCTCGCCTGCGTCGAGGGCTGGTCGTCCAGCGCGGACTGGTCGGGGGTCCGGGTCAGCGACCTCGTGGGACTCGTGGGGGGGTCGACCACGGACTCCGTCCGCTTCCACAGCCTCCAGCAGGGCAGTCGGTACAGCGTCACGACGATGGGACCCGAGTTCGTCCGCGCGGAACGGACGCTCCTGGCCCTCAACCTGTTCGGGGAACCTCTCGACCTGGACCACGGGTTTCCCGCCCGGGTCATCGCGCCGGGCCGACCCGGTGTGCTGCAGACGAAGTGGATCGCGTCGATGGAGGTCCTGCCGTGATGCGCCGTGCCCGTCCCGTCCTGCTCCTGATCGGCCTGGGTCTGCTGGGGGTGGGCGCGCTGCACCTGACCCGGGCGCTGCACACCCCCGCGCAGTGGCTGAACCTCGGGCTCTGGCTGGCGGCGGCGGTCCTGGCCCACGACGCCGTCCTCGCGCCCGCCTTCCACGTGGGCGACCTGGTCCTGCGACGGACCACGCACCGGGTGGGGGGTGCGGCGCGGACGGTGCTCCGGAGTTCCCTCCTCGCGGCGCTCCTGCTGACCGCGGTGGGGCTGGCGGAACGGCACGCCAAGGAACTCGGCCCGCGCAACCCCAGCGTCCTGCCGCTGGACTACGGCCGGACGCTGGTCGGGGTGTGGGTGCTCACCCTGCTGGTCTGCGCCGCGACCCTGCTCATCGACCGCGGTCGGGCCGGGAGTCGGGACTGAGCAGGGCGAACGAGCGGCCCGCCCGGTTCCAGGTGCGCACCACCCGCAGACCCGCGTCGCGGGCGTGGCGGGAGAGTGCCGGGACCCCGACGACCGCCCACGGGAACAGCGTGGAGCGACCCCCGTCGTCTTCGAGCAGCACGTCGAGGGACCGGTCGACGGTCGGGTCGGGGGAACACTCCACGAGCACCCGGCCGCCGGGGGCGAGGAGTTCACGACACCGCCCCAGCAGGTCGGCCGGGCGACCACCGATCCCGAGGTTCCCGTCGAGGAGGAGCACGGTGTCCCAGCCGTCGGGCAACGGGCCGAACACGTCGCGACGCAGCACCGGCAACCCGCCCGCCCGGGCCGCGGCGACGGCGGTCCGGGAGGAGTCCACCCCCAGGGCGGGTCGTCCGGCGCGCAGAGCGGCCTCGACGAGGCGACCCGGTCCGCACCCCAGGTCGAGGACCGTTCCCCGGGTCCGGGCGAGCGCGTCCAGGTCGGTGGCGTCGGCCGCCGCGCAGAACCGGGACACGTCGAGGGTCCCGAGGAGTTCGCCGTCGAACCCTCGCAGCGCCAGCGAACCGTGACGACGCTGCACCGCGCGGTCGTAGGGTCCGGTGAAACCGCCGGCCGGCGAGCCGAGGGGTTCGGCGGTCACGACGCCGCCCGCAGGCTCTGCAGCACGGCGGCGAGCCGGGGAGAACCGGCGGCCGCCCGTGCGAGGTCCCCGACGGTGTCGACGTCGGTCATCGGCGGCAGGTCGAGGACGCGCAACCCGCGCAGCCGGTCGCGCTGGTGCCGTCCCGTGTCCGCGCGGGACATGGGAACCCCCCGGACGAGTGACCCGTCGGGTTCGCGCAGACCGAGGGCCCAGAACCCGCCGTCGGTGGCGGGACCGAACACCGCGTCCACCGCGTCGGGCCACGTCGTGAGGGGTTCGAGAACGCGCGGGTCCAGGTGCGGGGTGTCCATCCCGATCAGCAGCGACGGACCCTGCACGCGGTCGAACAGTTCCGCGAGCCGCTCGTCGAGGCTGCCCGTGGGCTGGGGTTCGACCCGCCACCGCTCGCCCGTCCCGACCGGCCGGCGTCCGTCGAGGAACAGGACGTGGTCGTCGAAGGGCAGCGGAGCCAGCGCGACGAGGGTTTCCGCGAGGCAGGCCGCAGCGATCTCCGCGGCCTCGTGCGGGCTGAACGGTGGGCAGAGCCTCGTCTTGACCCGGCCCGGGAGGCACTCCTTGGCGATGACCACCAGGGTGGTCACCGGCCGGCCTCCGTCAGCCGACGGCTCATGTCGAGAGCGGCGGTCAGCGTTCCGCCCAGGGTGCCCGTCACCTTCGACCGTCCGGCCCGAGGGCGGTACGCGACGTCGACCTCACGGACCCGCCACCCGGCCGCACCGGCCCGGAGCAGGAGTTCCAGCGGGTAGCCGCTGCGCCGGTCGCGCACCCCGAGCGCGAGCAGGTCGCGTCGCCGTGCCGCCCGGACCGGGGCGAGGTCGTGGACCTCCAGCCCCGTGCGCGTCCGGACCCGCGCCGCGAGGGCGGCGTTGGCGACCCGCGCGTGCCAGGGCCAGACCCCACGACCGAGCGGACGTCGCCGCCCGACGACGAGGTCGCTCTCCCCGGCCGCCACCGGCAGGACCCACCCGGGGGCGTCGCCGAGGTCGATCGAGCAGTCCGCGTCGCAGACGACGACGAACTCGGCCGTGGCCGCGAGCAGCCCGGCGTGGACCGCGGAGCCGTACCCGCGGACGGGTTCGCCGACGACGAGGGCACCGAGCGCCCGCGCCACGTCCCCCGAGCCGTCGCTCGAGGCGTTGTCGACGACGACGGCGCGGAACCCGGCGGGCAGGGCGGCGAGCACCTGCGGCAGGGCCGCGACCTCGTTCCAGCAGGGCAGCACGACGTCGACCTCGGCGGTCGCACGGGAAGACATGCTCAGCACGCTAGGCAGCGGCCGCCGGCCGGGGGGCCGCCAAACCTTACGAACCGGGGACGACCTCGGTCCCGCCCCGCGGAACCGGGGTCGGCACCTGTTCCCCGACCTAGCATGACGGGATGGAACCCCGCGACGCCGCCGTCCCCGCCGAGGAGGACCTGCGCGACCGCCGGGTGCTCGTCGTCGAGGACGACCCGACGGTCCGGGAGGTCGCCGAGGAGTACCTGCGTTCCGCCGGCCTGCTCGTCGACACCGCACCGGACGGGATCGCGGGGCTGCGCCAGTTCACGCGGACGCCACCGGACCTCGTCGTCCTGGACCGGATGCTCCCCGGACTCGACGGGGCCACCGTGTGCCGGCGGATCCGCGAGACGTCGCGCACACCGATCATCATGCTCACCGCCCTGGGGGACGTGGAGGACCGCATCGACGGCCTCGAGGCCGGCGCGGACGACTACCTGGCGAAACCGTTCTCCCCGCGGGAACTCGTGCTCCGCGTCCGGTCGTTGCTGCGCCGCAGCGTGGCGCGCAACAGCCCGCAGACCCCGTTCGAGGTCGGCCCCTTCGGGCTCGACGTCTCCCGTCGCACCGCGAGCCGCGACGGAGTTCCCCTGCCGTTGTCGGTCCGGGAGTTCGACCTGCTGGCGTTCCTGCTCAAGCACCCCGACCAGGTGTTCAGCCGGGAGCAGCTGCTGCGCGAGGTGTGGCAGTGGAGTTTCGGGGACCTGTCCACGGTGACCGTCCACGTCCGCCGGGTGCGGGAGAAGATCGAGGACGACCCGACGTCGCCGCGACACCTGCTGACGGTGTGGGGCGTCGGGTACCGCTTCGACGCGGTGGGCGCCGCGTGATCCCGTCCGGCGACCTCGTGCGCATCCTGGTGACGGCGGTGGGTGTCGCCCTGCTGACCGGCGTGGTCACGCTGTTCGCGCTGCACCTGCTGCGGCGCAGTGCCGCGGTGGTGCGGCTCCTGGTCCTGGCGACGGGGTTGGCGGTGTCGACGGCGGCGGCGACGCTGGCGATCGGTGCGCAGATGTACCTGTCCGGCCACGACCTCCTCGTCCTCTGCTGGGTCCTGGGCGCCTCGTCGCTGTCCGGTCTGGCGGTGGCGGCCGTGCTGGGCACCCGCAGCGCACGGGCCGCCGACCGGTTCCGCCGCGACCTCCGCGCCGTCGCCGAGGGTCGGGTCGTCACCGCCGAACACGAGACGGGTGAGTTCTCGAGGCTGTCCGCAGAACTGTCCGCGACGTCGCGCAAGCTCGAGGCCGCACGGACGGAGGTCGCGGCGCTCGACGCCTCCCGCCGTCGGCTGGTGGCGTGGATCTCCCACGACCTGCGCACCCCGTTGGCTGCGCTGCAGGCGATGGCGGAATCCCTGGAGGACGGCGTCGCCCAGGACCCGGCCCGCTACCACCGCCAGATCCGCGGCCAGGCCGAGGTCCTGACCGGCATGGTGGACGACCTCTTCGAACTCTCCAAGATCCAGTCGGGAACGCTGCGCCTGCGTCCGGAGACGATGTCGCTCTACGACCTGCTCAGCGATTCCGTCGCCGACCTGCACCCCGTCGCCGTGGCCCGCGGGATCACGTTGCGCGAGTCCCGCACCGGCGACCTCACGGTCCGCGGTGATCCGCGCGAACTCTCCCGGGTGCTGAACAACCTGCTGGTGAACGCCATCCAGCACACCGAGGAGGGTGGGGAGATCCTCATCTCCGCCTGCGAGGCCCCCGAGGACCACGTCGTGCTGTCGGTCACCGATTCCGGGGGCGGGATCCCCGAGGAGGACCTGGCCCTGATCTTCGACGCCGGCTGGCGGGGAACCCCCGCCCGCACCCCGACCGGACCGACGTCGGAACTCACCGGCTGGACCAACGGTGCCGGTCTCGGCCTGGCGATCGTCAAGGGCATCGTCACCGCTCACGCCGGCCGCGTCAGCGTGGCGAACGTGCCCGGCGGCTGCCGCTTCGACGTCCTCCTCCCCCGCTGACCCCGCGCGGTCCGGGACTGTCCTGCCCCCGTCCGCGATCTTGCAGGGAATCCCAGCAAGATCACGGGGCGAGGGGGTCAGCGGGCGTCGCGGGTGTCGCGGACGACCTGCGGGGCGTACTCGGCGGC